>JAKLIV010000005.1 GCA_022709405.1 Spirochaetota bacterium | reverse complement strand
CCAGGAAATGTTCCTGGCAGGAATTAAATAAGCAAGGGTTTCAGAATATGGCAGAAATGAAGATAATTGTGCAGAAATATGGCGGTACCTCGGTTGGAACCTCTGAAAGGATCAAGTCTGTGGCCCAGAGGATCAAGAAATATATTGATAAGGGGTATTCGGTGGTGGTCGTGGTTTCGGCCATGGGAAAAACGACCGACACCCTGATTGCCCTGGCAAATGAAATATCCCTGCAGCCTGACAAGCGGGAGCTGGACATGCTTCTCTCGACGGGAGAGCAGGTGACCATAGCGCTCCTTGCCATGGCGCTGCATGAGATCGGAATCGACGCGATCTCGTATACCGGCTCGCAGATAAAGCTCATCACCGACGGCAATTTCAGCAATGCGAAGATTGAAAGCATCTCCACCGAAAAGATCATGAATTCGTTGAAGAACAACAAGGTCGTGATCGTTGCGGGATTCCAGGGGATAGACAGCGATGAAAACATAACCACGCTGGGCAGGGGCGGATCGGACACTTCAGCCGCCGCGCTCGCTGCGGTGCTGAAAACGAGGGACTGCGAGATATACACCGATGTTGACGGCGTGTTCACCGCTGACCCGCGGGTGGTGCCGAACACCAGGAAGCTGAAAGAGATAAGCTACGATGAAATGCTCGAACTGGCGAGGCTCGGGGCCGGAGTGCTCCATTCCCGATCAGTGGAGTTTTCGAAGAAATACAACATTCGGCTTCACGTGAGGTCGAGTTTCAACTATGAAGAAGGGACAATAGTAATGCCCAGGGAGGAAATGATGGAAAAATTCGTAATTAGCGGCATAACATCCAAGATGGATGAATCGATGATCACGATAAGAGACATCCCCGATCGACCGGGTATTGCCGCGAAGATATTCGATATTTTCGGCCAGAACAAGATATACGTCAACATGATCGTGCAGTCAACCGGGAAGGACAAACTCGCTTCAATTTCAATCACAGTCAGAAAGAGCGACTTCAAGAAAGCCATGGACCTGTGCGAATCCATCAACAAGGACTTCAAAGCAGGGGGAGTTCAGTCCAAAGAGGACATCGCGATCGTTTCAGCTGTAGGCGTCGGCATGTTGTCCGCCTATGGCGTGGCTGGAAAGATTTTCAGTATCATGTCGGAGCATGGCATCAATATCGAGATGATATCCACTTCCGAAATCGGCATTTCATGCGTCATAGACAGCATGTACGCCGAGCTCGCGGTGAAAGCCCTTCACAAGGAGTTTATAGGCCCGGAGCAGAAATGATGCTTACTGTCGGAGTGCTTTACGGCGGCAGGTCGGGCGAGCATGATGTCTCTCTGTGCTCGGCCGCTTCCGTGGTCACTGCCCTGGACCCGTCGAAATATCGAGTCGTGGCCATAGGCATCGATCGCGACGGAAAGTGGCACGTACAGGACAATCCCGCTATCGTCGATGACAGGGATTTCGGCAGGATTCTTGAGCTCAAAAAAACAGGAGTCTGGACGATCAATCACTATGAGGACGGCGGCCGCCTTTATCTTTCCGAAGCCGAATCGGGCAGGAAGGTCTACGTCGACGTGATTTTTCCGGCATTGCACGGGACATTCTGCGAGGACGGAACCCTTCAGGGGCTCCTGGAACTGGCTATGGTCCCGTATGTCGGCGCTGACGTTCTCGGCTCGGCTGTCGGGATGGACAAGGATGTGTCCAAACGACTTCTGCGGGACGGCGGAATACCGGTCGTCCCGTGGGTCACGATAACGGCCGATCAGTGGGTCGATGACAAGTCGGCATGTGTGTCCATCGCCGGGAATATCGGATTTCCGCTTTTTGTCAAACCTGCAAACGCAGGGTCCTCGGTTGGCGTAAGAAAATGCAAGGACCCCGGCGATCTTGCGCATGACATTGAATATGCGCTTCAATACGACAGCAAGGTTCTTATCGAGAAATCGATTAATGCCAGGGAAATTGAATGCGCCGTGCTTGGAAACGAGAGGCCCGAGGCTTCGGCTCTCGGCGAGGTCATTCCCAGCCATGAATTTTATTCCTATGAGGCGAAATATATCGATCCTGAAGGGGCAAGGCTCGACATTCCGGCAAAAATAGAAAACCGCCTCGCCTCCGCGATTCGGGCCGCGGCAGTGAGCGCATACCGGTTATTGAACTGCAGCGGCATGGCCCGCGTCGATTTTTTTCTTGAAAAGGGAAGCGGATCATTCTTTCTCAATGAAATAAACACTCTTCCCGGGTTTACCCGAATAAGCATGTATCCCAAACTGTGGAAGGAATCCGGGATTGAATACTCACAGCTCATCGACAGGCTGATCGGCCTTGCACTTGACAGGCACAGAAAAAGGATGAAGCTTAAGAGAGATAAATAGTGTGGGAGAATTTGCACCCGCGCGGGCCTACCGCTAAAGGCAGCAAAAAACATCAGAAAAAGTGCATGATCCTCTGTTAGCTGGCATCTCCGCGATTCTTTTTGATATGGACGGTGTGATCGTTGATTCGATGCCCCACCACGCGCGCGCATGGAGAACCGTTCTTGGCAAACACGGCCTGACGCTTCAAGATGAAGATATCTTCAGGCGGGAAGGGATGACCGGCTCCAGTTCGGTCATCGATATTTTTCGCGAGAAGGGGATCAATCCGCCTGATAACGATGAGCTGACCAATCTGCAGAATTTAAAAGATAAAATTTTCGAGGAAGCGCAAATATCCCTCTATCCCGGCATCCGGGATATTATAACCCGGCTGAGCAGCTCGGGCTACAAGCTCGGCCTTGTTACCGGGTCTTTCAGGCGATCGGTTTATCACTCAATCCCTCCTGAAATCCTTACCCTTTTCGACGTTACGGTAACTGCTGAGGACGTAACGCGGGGAAAGCCGGATCCGGAGCCGTATATCAGGGCGATGCAGAAATGCGGATGCCTGCCGGTGAATACGCTGGTCGTTGAAAATGCGCCAATGGGCATTGCAGCTGCAAAAAGCGCGGGTGCGCGTTGCATCGCGATTAAAACCACGCTGGGCCAGGATTTCCTGTCAAAATCAGATGCGATTGTGAATGATCACGTCGAATTGATGGATTTTTTCATCAGGCGGATTCCACAACTGGCGGGTTTGAAATAAAATCGCTTTTTTCTTGACAGTTGAAAAATAACCTATTCTTCTAGAGTATGAATCGGTTTATTGCATATTTTCAGGCGAGAAGGAATATTTCGTGTCGGTTCGCCGGATTCGGTATTCACTGCCGGCATCGCGTTCATGAGCTTAAAAATTAAATCAGAGAATAATTATGACAAAAAAACGCTCGATTTTCCCGAATTTCATCACCATGAGCAATATGATCATGGGCTTTCTGGCGATTATCTTTGCGAATCGGGGCGACATGAATTCTCTCGCCATTGCAGGCATCCTGGTCTTTGCGGGATCATTTTTTGATCTGGCTGATGGGGCTCTTGCAAGGGCTCTCGATGTTGAAAGCCCTATCGGTGTTGAGCTTGATTCACTTGCGGATGCGGTGACATATGGAATTGCGCCGGGTATCATTGCATACAATTTTTATCTGTATAAACTTCCTGAAATCTGTTGCAGCGTTAATCTGGGCATGATCATCGCCCTCCTTTTCCCGATATGCGCCGTTTACCGGCTGGCACGGTTCAATGTCGCTGACAAGCAAAACGGATTCAGCGGTCTGCCGTCTCCAGCTGCAGGAATTATGATTTCCTCGGTTCCATGCCTTGCCACCGCTGAACTGCCGATACTGGGCGATGCCGGATTCACGATGCCGGTGGAATATTATATCCCGATGTATGTCGTAACCGCAATATTGATGGTTTCGCGTGTGGATTACAACAAGCTGTTTTCGGATATCGCGAAGAAGGGAAAAATAACGGTGGTTGTAGCCGTGATCCTGATTGCGCTGCTTCTGTATTTTTTCAGGATGTGGTCGGTTTTTACCGCGACGGCGATCTACATATCATGCGGCATCGTCAAATATATTGTCAGGTTTAATAAATAAGAAGGCCCTCTCATGGATGGTATTGTAATCATTGGATCATCTGCAGCCGGTGTTTCGGCGGCCAGGGAAATACGATCAATAGATCCGAAATTGAAGGTGACTATAATTTCCGAAGACTCGGATTATCCGTATTATCGTCCATTTCTGACCGAATTTATCGGAAACAGCGATGTTCAGAGCAAGTCCAATTTTTTTCTAAACAGCGCTTCATGGTACGCCCAGAATAATATTGAACTGGTATTAAATGAACGGATCACTGAAATCAGGCATGAAGAGAAAAGAGTCGTCTCCTCGTCGGGCAGAAGCTATGGATATGATAAACTGATCATCGCAACAGGCAGCAGTCCTTTTGTTCCGATCAATGGAGCTTTAGATTTTGAGAATGTATTCACGGTGAGGAGCTTTTCGGACGCAAAGAAGGTCTTTGGCTTCTCGAACAGCGTGAAAAACGCCATAATAATCGGCGGGGGGCCGCTGGGACTTGAGGCGGCATATTCTCTTCATAAAAAAGGAATGAGCGTTAGCGTTGTCGAGCTGAGTAAAAGGCTCCTGGCGCTTCAGCTTGATCCGGAAGGATCTGACTTTTTTCATGCAATAATTAAAAAGGCGGGCGTGAATATCCTTCTGGGTGAAAGCGTCGATGAGATCATCGGAAACAGCATTGCAACCGGCGTCAAACTTTCTTCGGGCCGGACGCTTGATACGGAAATGATAATTTTTTCTATCGGTGTACGATCGAATCTCGATCTGCCAATGAGCAGCGGGATAAAGGTGGACCGGGCTGTAATAGTGAATGAAAAAATGGAGACATCAGTTCCCCATGTATATGCCTGCGGAGATGTCTCACAGTTTAACGGCAGATGCATCGCGCTATGGATGCCTGCGGTGAAAAAAGGAAAGATCGCAGGTTCAAACGCGGCCGGCAAGGAGATGTTGTACACGGATGAAATCTATCCTGCCGTGTTGAACTCTTTTGATACGAGACTATTCTCGTACGGCGATGTTTCCTGCGATGAAAAAAATTCAGATGAAAAAACCTATAAGTCAATTGAAGTCGAGAAAAATATTTTCCGAAAGCTGTTCTTTAAAAATGAGATTTTAAAGGGTTTTATTCTCATAAATGATAACAGTCCGTCCCAGAAATTAACGCTCGCTGTTAAAGAGAAAAAAAGATATAATGACGTTGTTAATGTCATAATAAAATAAAGTCCCCATGATTTATTGACATTCATACGCCGCTTTTTTACCTGATCAAGGAACACAATTCTTTTCCGGAGATTAATATATATGCAGGACTTTTCACATTATTCCCCCGATGGCTCGCCGACAATGGTTGATGTCACTGAAAAGATGGTTACCTCGCGCAGCGCCCGGGCTTCGGGTTTTGTCAGAATGAGTCCTGAAACCATTGAAGCCATTGAAAAAAAAATTCTGCCCAAAGGCAATCTTTTCGAAATTGCGAAGGTAGCCGGTATTCAGGGTGCGAAAAGATGTCATGATTTGATACCTCTTTGCCATCCTTTATTTATAAATTATATAGACATTACTCTGGAAATTGATCATGAAGCTACGGGTATTCGCATATCATCCCGGGTCCGTCTGGATGGAAAAACCGGTGCAGAAATGGAAGCGCTTACAGCCGTGGCTGTGGCTGCACTGACTGTTTATGACATGTGCAAGGCTGTTGATAAGAATATGGTGATTGAGGGAATCAGGCTTGAAGAAAAAAAAGGAGGTAAATCGGACTATATTGTGAAATAAAGTTTTTAAATTTCTCTGAAATATTTTGTTTTTTAATCTTATTTTCTAATAATCAAGAATAATCGGGTTTAAACGCTAATAATTGTGCTTGATGAATGTCAATTATAGTTTATATTAATTGATTATTAGCACTCGATTTAATGAGTGCTAATAATCAATAACAACAAATCTAAAATTATTAAAATAATTGACATATTCAGGTATGATGAATAATGCCTGTTTATTTCCATATGATTTATTTTTATCATTTCATGGTTTTCACGGTAACTGTTGAACTAACATCCAGTAGTAAAAAAATTAGTTTTATTTATAAAGGAGGGCTTACGTGGCACTAAAACCAATTGCTGATAGGATTATTGTACAGATCGTTGAACCTGAGGAAGAGAGGGTCGGCTCGATCTATGTTCCTGATACAGCTAAAGAAAAACCACAGCAGGGAAAGGTAATTGCAGTGGGTTCCGGGAAAAGGGACGGTAAAGACATTATTCCCATGACTGTCAAGGCCGGGGATATTGTTCTTTTCGGAAAATATTCAGGAGCTGAAGTGAAGCACGACGGAAAAGATTATCTGATAATCAGTGAGAACGACGTGCTCGCTATCGTTGAATAGTCGCTAAGAATAAAATTATTTCGAAAGGGGAAAAAAATGGCAAAAGTATTACAGTACAATGATGAGGCGCGAAGATCCATATTGGAAGGGGTAATAAAGCTTTCAGACGCGGTTCAGGTCACGCTTGGACCTCGGGGCAGGAACGTCGTTATCGATAAAAAATTCGGCTCGCCGACCGTCACCAAGGATGGAGTGACCGTAGCGAAAGAAATCGAGCTCGAAGACCCGTTTGAGAATATGGGCGCGCAGATGGTAAAAGAAGTGGCGACTAAGACCAATGATGTCGCTGGAGACGGCACCACGACGGCAACCATACTGGCGGCCGCAATTTACAAGGAAAGCCTCAAGAATGTTACCGCCGGCGCCAACCCGATGAGCCTGAAAAGGGGTATCGACAAGGCTGTTGAGGCTGTGGTAAATTACATTCTGTCCAATGCTCGTGAAATCCGCGACAAGAAGGAAATCGCCCAGGTGGCTTCGATTTCGGCAAACAACGACACTGAGATCGGAGATCTCATCGCCGATGCAATGGATAAAGTCGGGAAAGACGGCGTCATCACTGTCGAAGAGGCGAAATCCATCGAAACCCATCTCGAGGTAGTCGAGGGAATGCAGTTCGACAGGGGTTATCTTTCTCCCTATATGGCGACTGATCCCGAATCAATGCAGGCGATTCTCGAGGACGTGTTCATCCTGATTCATGAGAAAAAGATTTCATCGATGAAAGATCTCCTCCCAATACTTGAAAAAGTCGCCCAGGCCGGCAGGCCTCTCCTCATAATAGCGGAGGAGGTTGAGGGTGAAGCTCTCGCAACCATTGTGGTGAACACCCTGAGGAAGACTATTTCCTGCGTGGCGGTTAAAGCCCCCGGTTTCGGCGACAGAAGAAAGGCGATGCTGGAAGATATAGCGGTTCTTACCAGGGGTCAGGTCATTTCGGATGATCTGGGTATGAAGCTCGAGAACACGACCATCGATATGCTCGGAAGGGCGAAGAAGGTTATCGTGGATAAAGAGAACACGACCATAATCGAAGGTGCCGGTTCACAGCAGGACGTTAAGGGCAGGATCAATCAACTCCAGAAACAAATCGATGACTCGACCTCCGATTATGACAAGGAAAAACTACAGGAAAGAAAAGCGAAACTGGCGGGGGGCGTTGCGGTCATCAATGTGGGCGCGGCCACCGAAGTTGAACTGAAAGAGAAAAAAGCGCGCGTCGAGGACGCTCTTTCTGCCACCCGTTCTGCCGTAGAGGAAGGAATCGTCGCCGGCGGCGGGAAAACCCTTCTCAACGCACAGAAGGCTGTTCAGGACCTGGCAAAACAGCTGAGCGGAGACGAAAAGATCGGAGCAGAAATTATTTGCAAGGCCATTGAGTCTCCCATGAAGCAGATCGTTCAGAATGCGGGACTCGAAGGCTCGGTTATTGTTGAAAAAGCCAAAAGCGAAAAACCGGGAGTCGGTTTCAATGCGGCCAGCCTTGAGTGGGTCGATATGATGAAAGAGGGAATCATCGACCCGGCTAAAGTCGTGAGATCGGCTCTTCAGAACGCCGCATCAGTCGCAGGTATGCTGTCGACGACCGAGGTTCTTATCACTGAAAAGAAAGAAGAAGAACCGCACGCTCATCCAGGGATGGGTGGAGGCGGAATGCCCGGTATGTATTAAGATATGCCGTAGTTGCTCACATCAAATTAGCGCAAAGGGCTGTGCCGCAAGGACAGCCCTTTTTATTTATCCTCATTGAAAAGATAAATTTAGATAAAGGAAAGAAAAACCGAGAATAATAAGGGCGATAAGACAATCGGCTGGAATTGGATCCAATCAACTGAATAATTGACATGACAATGACCGATAAAAAGACAGTGTTGCTTCCAAATAAATTCAGGGACCCCTATACTTTTGAGGATGTTATAAATCTGGCTGATACAATTGTCCGCGACGCCGATTGCCTGGACCTGTCAAGAATAAGCTTCATAGAGCCGTATTCGATGCTTTCATTTTTATTGCTCGGGAAAATGTATCTCCTCAAGCGGGGAATTAAGCTGAAGCTGATTCGCATCCCGCTTGCCATTCACCAGTACCTCTCGCGGATGGATTTTTTCAAAACCGAAATATTTGAGACGGCCGATTCGCTTAATGAGAAAATGATGCTTAAAAGGAGTTCCGTGAGCAAAACAATAATAGAAATTGTCGAGATACCAAACAAAGAAAGAGAAAGCGTGAAAGTAATAACCGGCGTGATCGAATTGTTCAGGAAAAGGGCTTCGTTCATCCTTAAACACTGGTTTTCAGACAATCTGGTCGATTATTTCGTTACAGTGATTTCCGAGCTGTGCCAGAACATTTTCGAGCACAGTCTTGAGTCCGGGTATCTATCGATGCAGACCTATAGCCTGAATAACGAGAAGATATTCAGACTCGTAATTTCGGATTCGGGAATAGGGATTGTAAAAAGCTTTGAGTTGAACAAGGAAATTCAATTCGATTCTCCAGCGAAACTCATCGAAATGGCGTTGACCACCCCGATATCAAGCAAGAGGGAATACGGTTATGGGTTATGTCAGGTGAATTCCATCATCGAACGACTGAACGGGATGATATACATACGATCAGACAATGCATCGCTTTCGACCCTGTATAATAAAACACGTTCAGGGTCGTATATATTTTACAAAAATAGTTTATCGCCGTTCAGCGGCACACAGATTTCGATTTCACTGACTGCATGATATGGTTGCCGAGATAAGCAAACTGACAAAGGAAATCAAGCACCGGGGGCCGGATCTCATCACCAGGCCGGTCGGAAGGCGGATGTATGCAAAAATCCGGGATAAAATGAAGAACATCTCGGCGCACGAGGTATTGCTGCTGGACTTTGAAGGAATCCGCGTGATCGACTCTTCGTTTATCGATGAATTGATTGTGCGGCTGATCATCGATTCCTGGAAGAGCGACCCGATATTTTACGTTAAACTGAAAAATATATCCATAATTGCTGAAATTAATATTGACTCAGTCTTCAAATCGTTCTCACAATATAATAAAAATGAAATAGCGGTAATTACGGATGGGATTCGCCAGAACAACAGTTTTTACATTGGCGCATTGTCGAAGGTCGAAAGGGAAGTCATCGAGTATCTGAGGATCAACAGGAATACATCGGTTCATGATATCGGCGTATTTATAGGAATGAACGATGAGGAAGTTTCGTTTTTAAGCGATACATTATTTCGGAGGAGGCTTCTCAGGATTTACAATGACCATATATCGTCAGTATAAGAACGAGACTAAAGGTTATGATGAAAAGCTCGGGAATAATAAGCGCTAACCGGGATGACAGCCTTTTCGGGCTTCTGGCCTCATACAAGGCAAACAGTACGTATGTCCGGGTCATAGTGCATGAGGATGAGCAGAGGATAGAGGTTCAGATCACGGATAATCCGAAAAACTGGAAGAACGAATGGGATTCTAAGGATAAAAAGCACCGCGTCCTGAGGAGACTGGAAATAGGGGTTAACAGTCTTTCAATTAAGTACATCGCCCCTGAACACCTGCTTAAAAGCATGGGGCCGTTTTTCGGATTTAAACTTCCGGCTGACAGCGCCGCTGTGGCGGACCAGCTCCATGAGACGGGGATATACTGTATAACTTCGGATCTCAAATATAAATTCAGGGTTTTGCAGGGTGTCAGAAAATTGATAAACCTCAAACCGCATAAGAAATACGAACTGCTGGAAAAAAGCATTGTGATGGATCAGGATAAAAGCGATGACCGAACAGTATAGCTCATTAAATGAAAAAACGAAACTGATCGAGCATGCTCTGAAATTCACTTCCGGAAACATGGATAAGGCCAAGGCCATGGTTTCCGGCCAGTATCAGGACATAATTGTCATTAAATGCAAATTTGCCGTGCAAAGTCTCGGCCAGGCCGGCGTTTTTCTGGCGTTCATCAACACGATTGATGAATACATCTCCAACGTTTCCGCATTAATTTCGACTAACGTAGATATATTTGAGAAAGTGAGGATTTTCGACAACTGGAAGACGCTTTACAATGACATGACGGCATACGGTCAGCACGGCCAGACAATAGATACGGGCAATTTTACGAATTATATTCTTGATTCGCTCATCGGTTTTGATGTCTTTCCTGACGTCAGCGACGGGAATTTGGACGGTTTAACGAAGACAATCTTCGAGGTGCTGACAAAATCGTTCAATTCGCCTGATGTGCAGTGCCAGCTCGAACTCGGTGTGACGAGTTCCCTGGCCGTTGATATGAGCGGAATACCGATCGAGGTTCCGGGAGGAGCCAGGCCCGGGGATGAAGCTATCCAGTCAGAGCAGCTTTCGCCCTTTGAAGAGAAATTGAAAAGCATCGAAAGCGAGGCGAAATACGTTATCAGCGGTGAATTGATAGTGTCTCCGATCAAGGGGAAATACATCAATGACATCGCAGCAGGAGAAAAAATCAAGGTGATGCTCGCCAGCCGCGACGGAATTTCCAACAAGATATTGACCGTCCTCAACGCTATTGATCAGGATGGAAATATTTCTCCGATCAAAGGAAGAATCAAGGCGAAGATACCTATGGAAAAAGGCGGATACATCATTTACGCCCTCGTCGCAAAGGGCGTGCTCGCTAAAATCGTCGAAGAGGAAAACGTCAAGGTCCAGATGGATCTCCCTGATGACGAACCGGAAAAAAAGGAAAACGATGACTCGAAAATAATTTATCTCATGCTGGGCATTGTCGTTTTAATCATTGTCGCCGGAATAATATTGTTCAATCTTATTTAATGATGAAAACCTGCATCCGCTGCTTTATTGTGTCCTGCGTCATTGCATCCGCAGTTGAAATGCCGCATGCTCAGATGCCGGACTGGAAGTATTTTCGCGACAGGGCCGGAAATTCATACTTCATAGATAAAAACGGCAAGGTCTACACGCCTGACCGGCCGTCTGAGATAATCCCCCCCGTATCTTCCGAAAGCGTCGAATACCATTTGAATCACGGGAAACAGATCATCAGGCTGCATCCTGTCGAAGGACTTCGCATACTGAAATCGATTCTGATTCTGCCTGAAAAAAACATGATTATTCGCAAGTGCCGTGCGGATGCGGGATCTTTTATCAATGAATACAAAAAAAGGCATGGGAACAGATTCGAACAATGGAATAGTGAAGCATCGGTTTTAGTGGCCGTTTTTGACGGGATGACGCACCTGCATGATGACGAGCTCCGGTTTTCATTAGAAGCGCCAAACCAGGTAACGGTTTTGAAGAATCGCGAACGGCAGAATCTCCATTATAAGTATTCAGGCTTGACCGTGGGGATCGATATCGAGAAGGAGCCGAAAGAAATACCGCGCTCGATAGGCAGGTTCGATATTTTCATTTTCATCGACGCAGAATCATTCCCGATTCCTCTGAACGATATTGATCAGCTGGAGGAGAACTGGCGGAACAATATCGGCCCGGATAGTTTTTTCAGGCGGAAGATCTCGGCGGATAAGAATCGGATAATTTATGAAATTTCCCATCAACAGCAGCCGTCAATTGCCGGCTATGAGGCCTTTTGCGTTAACGGCAGCATCGGATATATGGTCAGGATTGTCTGCGAGCATGATTTTTATGTGGGTAAAAAAGATGATATAAAGAAAATATTGGATTCATTCAAAACCGTAAGGCGCTGAGAATGAGCCTTGTACTATTTTCATATGTTTGGAGGCGTGAAATTCTTGACAAATCATCATGGCTGTGGTTTTATCTGGACTCTAAACAACGCTTCTGGGTCGAATTGTGTTCCTCAATAACCAGAAATGCAAATCCACCGGCATAAGCGGGCCAATGAATACGACAAAAATACTAATAGTTGAAGATGAATCGATAATCGCCCTCGATATCAAGAGCATCTTGACAAGGCTTGGTTATGCAGTCACCGGAATTGTCATAACCGGCCAGGAATGCCTCAGGGAAATATCCAAAAACAGGCCTGACCTCATTCTCATGGACATCAAGCTCAAGGGCTCGATGGACGGGATCGAGACCGCAAATATCGTCCTCAAAGAATTCGGCATACCGGTAGTATTTATTACCGCCCATTCCGACAAATCCTCTCTTCAGAGGGCAAAGGTCACCGAGCCCTACGGCTATATCGTCAAACCGGTCAGCGAGAGGGAGCTCTATACGACCATTGAAACGTCGATATACCGGCACACGATCGACAAGAAACTGAAGGAGAGCGAAATCAAGTACCGCACCCTTTTCGAACAATCGAGGGACGCGATCTTCCTGAGCGATATTGACGGGAACATCGCCAATGTGAACCAGTCGCTTTTGAATCTTTTCGGGATCGATGAGGATGTCATCGCAAAGAAAAAAATATCCGACTTTTTCTTAAATCCTGAAGAATGGTCCAGGTTCTGGACCGATCTCCTCTCAAGAGGGTATGTAGTGGATCATAATGCTGTCCTGGCAAAGGAGGACGGTACGCAGATTCAGGTATTGATAACTTCGACGGTGATCCATTCAGATTATAATTTAAACGGCATTCAGGGTATTATCAGGGATGATAGTGAAAGGATAAACGCCCTGAATGAGTTGATCAAATCCCAGGACGAATTCAGGAGCCTTTCCGAATATCTGGTCACGGTGAGGGAGACCGAGAGGACGAACATTGCCAGGGAAATACATGATGTGCTGGGCCAGTCCCTCACCGCACTCAAGATGGATCTGTTCTGGCTGATGAAACGCATCGGAAGGGAGCAGAAGGAGCTTCACGACAAAACGAATTCGATGTCGGAGCTCATCAACAGCATCATTGAAACTGTGCGCAGGATCTCGTCGGATTTAAGGCCGGGAATTCTCGACGATCTGGGACTGTCGCCCGCGATCGAGTGGCAGGCCGAGGAGTTCAGTAAAAGGACCGGCATCGAGTGCGACGTCGATTGCATGGTCAACGGCTTGAACCTGGATGAAAAAATATCCGTGGCGCTTTTCAGAATTTTTCAGGAATCGCTGACAAATATAATGAGACATGCTCAGGCCACAAAGGTGAATATTATTGTGAGATATGAAAATGGCCAGATCGAGCTTAAAGTCGAAGATAACGGTATCGGAATCAACAAAGACGCTATCAAAAATTCGAGGTCCTTCGGGCTGATAGGGATACGGGAGCGGGCTTTTTCATGCGGAGGGGAGGCGGTCATATCCCCCAATTCGGATTCAGGCACAACGGTGCAAGTGAAAGTCCCTGTCAGGCAGGAGAATTAAAATGATTAATATTATCATTGCTGATGATCATGAAATCGTTCGAGCCGGATTGAAGCAAATAATCTCGGACAGCAAGGACATGCTGGTTAAAGGCGAAGCCAGGGACGGACAGGAGCTGCTCGAGAAAGTCAGGGAGGGCGATTACGACGTCATTCTGCTCGATATTAAAATGCCCGGCAGAAGCGGCCTCGAAATCCTGAAACAGCTCAAGGTGGAATACGCGGATATTCCGGTTATCGTTCTTTCAATGCATCCGGAAGACCAGTACGCTGTGCGCACCATCAAGGGCGGGGCATCGGGTTATCTTACCAAGGAAACCGCCGGGGAAAAGCTGATCGAAGCGATCAAGAAAGTATACAGGGGGGGGAAGTACATCAGCCCGACCCTGGCAGAAAAACTCGCGGACAGCATCGCAAACGACAGAGAGAAACCACTGCATGAATATCTCACCGACCGGGAATATCAGGTCGTCTGCATGATCGCATCGGGGAAAACGGTGACTGAAATCGCACAGGATCTCTTTCTGAGCGTGAAAACCATAAGCACTTACCGGCAGAGGATTCTTGAAAAGATGAATATGAAGAATAATGCCGAGCTGACCCACTATGTGATCAACAACCACCTGATCGAATAGCTTGACACAGCTTGTAGGTAATTGTCCTACAATAATTTTCGAAAAATCCTACATCATTATGCATGCATGTCTTAATTAAAAAAAAGACATCCATGAATGTCATAAAGGGCATGATGTCCGATTGCATATCATTGTATGCTGTTTTACGATGACATAAGATATATGCACACTCTGGACAAAAATATGGAAAAGGTATTCATAGTTGAGGATTCTGTTATCATTCGGGGAAGGATTATTTCAATGATTTCGACCATAAAAGGGGTTGAAATATGCGGAGTCGCCGGTGAGCCGAAGGAAGCAATAAACGGCATCAGGGAAAGCAAACCCGATTCGGTTATTCTTGATCTGAAACTGTATGGGGGAAGCGGGATTGACGTTTTGCAAAAAATCAAGGAAGAACAGCCTGACACCAAAGTTATCGTTCTGACAAATTATCCGGAGCCGCAGTACATGAAAAAATGCATGGATCTCGGCGCTGATTACTTTTTTGACAAATCCGAGGATTTCGATAAAATACTGTACGTCATCGGTTGAGGCGGAAAAACCGTTTGACCGGATGAGGTGCATTTCCCTCCGCAGACGATCGGTATTCACGGAAACAGTTATATCCAGCGTAATTTATTTGACATGTCGCCATGCATATGTTAGACGTATCACTCTGTTCATTAGATCCGCTTTTTCCAGTGCCATCACGAGTCAGTTCCGGATTTCATATTGTTTCCGATCAACAGCCGTTGCAGCGTGAGTAAAATATGAGCAGGCGAAACCGACTTGGCCACAACATCGTTCCTTATCAGACAAGCAGAAATCCCGCAATAAGCGAGACTGATAATCTTGTAAAGACAGTTTGGTCGCTGTTTGCCGGGTGCCCGGTTCCAGCCGCTCTTATCGCCGCTGGTTCCGGTAGAATCGTAAGCTACAACCATTTGCTGCACCGGCTGACCGGATACAGGAAAAATAACGCGCGATTTTTTTCAGAATGGCTCACACGACTTGCTCCGGCTTCGGACAACAGAGCGGCGGTACTCGATCGTCTGTCAAGATCGGTGAGAAAGGACCTTGATCTGGCAGTTAAAGAACTGGTGATCGTTGACGCTGGCGGCGAAAAGCGCTGCTGCGGGGTCAATATCAAGAGCATAGTGCACAATAAAAGGAAAACGGGCCATTTGGTTATGCTCATGACAGAAATTCCCATTCAGGTGAGCGATAAGGACAGGCCTGCGGCAGACGGGCTTGCGATAAGAGAGCGTGCTCTTGAGCTCAGAAAAAAGGAGGAGACATTCAGGAATATTTTCGAGGCCGTCAATATCGGCATGTGGGAATGCGATCTTTCCGACGGGGCTCTCAATATTAATCCTTCCCTGAAAAATTTTCTCGGATATGTGTGGACCGATCTGAACAATGTGGATAAAGTAATGGGAATTATACCATCCGAGGACATTGAGACCTTCAGCAGGGAGCTGTCCCTGCACGATAAGGGCCTGACTGACAAATTCAGCGTAGAACACCGCGTCATACACCATGACGGCGGACATGCGTGGATGCTGAGCTCGGGGAAAATAATCGAGCGCAGCGATTCGGGAAAGCCGGTAAAAATAATCGGCACGACACAGGACATCAGCTCGATAAAAACCGCTGAAAAAGAATTGCGGGACTACCGGGATCATCTCGAGGAACTCGTCAGGGAAAGGACCGACGAGCTGCTCGATTCGAATAAAAGGCTCCACCGCGAAATACATCTGCATAAAAAGCTCAAACACGAACTTAAAGAGAGCAGACAGAGGCTTGAGCTCGCGCTCGAAGGCGGCGACCTCGGATTCTGGGATTTTGATATCTTAAACAAGAACATGGTTTTGAGCGACAAATGGATGAGGGTTTTCGGATGTGATCCCTCACTGCCGTCTGTCCCTGTCAGGACGCTGGTAAAACTGATACATCCAGACGACAAGACTGAAATTTTCGCGGCCCAAAAAAGGCACGTGAACGGCCGGGATCAGTTTTACGAATCGGAGCACAGAATGTTCATCACCGAAGGCAGGTGGATGTGGGTTCACATGAAGGGCAAGATCGTCGAGTATGATTCAACAGGATCGCCCAGGCGCGCGGCAGGAACCATCCTTGATATTACCCAAAGAAAAAAAATCGAGGCGCGCCTCCAGGAAAACGAGGACAGATACTGGAACCTTTTCAACAACATGCGCAGCGGAGTCAGCATTTATGACAGCCATGACTGGGGCAAGTCATTCATACTGAAAGACTTCAACAGGGCCGGTGAAATCATGGACAGGGTAAAGAAGGAGGAGGTGATCGGGAAAGAGCTTTCTGAAATATACGGGTCTGCGGACGAATGCGGGCTTCGCAGCCTGTTCGAGCGCGTTTTCACGTCGGGGTTGCCTGAGGAAAAATCCTCATATTACTACAGCGACGGCAGGATCAGCTGCTGGCGTTCGAGTTACATCCACAAACTGCCGTCCGGGGAGCTCGTGCTTATCAACGAGGACCTGTCCGAGAAAAAATTCGCCGAAGAAGAAGTGAAGAAGCAGGAAAAAAAATACAAAGACCTGGTCGAGAATATCAGCGAGGGTATATGCGTTATTGATGACAATTCTCTCACCAAGTTTGCGAGCCCGAGCTTGTCCGGGATACTCGGATATGCCATTGAAGAAATGCAGGGAAGGCCGCTCGATGATTTCATGAGCGAGCACTATGTTCCGATTTGCCGGATTTATTTCCGCAGGCTGGAAATGGGCTCGAAAGAACAGGGGGATTTCGAGTTTATACGCAAGGACGGGTCGCTCGTCTATGCGAGGATGGATTTTTCACCGCTTAAAGACAGCGACGGCAAATATATGGGCGCAATCATAAGCGTCATGGACATAACCGAGCACAAAAAAGTCGATGAGCAGCTCAAGCGTTCGGGGAAGTTGCTTGCCAGCGTTTTTAAATCAATCCAGGATCAGGTGATTGTCATCGATCAGAGCTTCAAGGTTATCATGAGCAATTTGAGGAACGATTTATCTTCACGGGTTACAAGCCAGGGTGATAACTCTTTCTGCTACCGATGCCTCATGAACAGGGCTGAACCCTGCGAGGATTGTCAGGCGGTCGAAGTTTTCAGGACCGGCAAGTATAAGGCGTTTGAGAGGGTAAATTTTCTTGGAGGGAAGATATATGACGTCAGGATGTTCCCGATCATGGACGATTCGGGAGTGGTGTCAATGGTTGTGCAGCATCTGAGGGATATTACAGACAAGAAAAACGCAGAGGAAAAGATCAGGGCTTCCCTTGATGAAAAAGAGTTTTTATTGAAAGAGATACATCATCGTGTAAAGAACAATATGCAGATAATATCGAGCATGCTGAATCTCCAGGCGAAGTACGTGACTGACATCAGGGATCTTGATCTTTTCAGGGACAGTCAGAACAGGGTTCGCGCCATGGCCCTTGTGCATGAAAAACTGTACCAGTCGAGCGACCTTGCGAACATAGATTTTTCTTTATATATCAAGGAGTTTTGCTCGTACCTTTTTTATTCGTACAACATCAATCCCGAAAAAATAGGGTTTGACATCACGGTCGAAAATGTTTTTTTCAGCATCGACAAAGCAATCCCTCTCGCGCAGATAATCAACGAAGTGATATCCAATGCATTGAAGCACGCTTTTCCGGGTGACATGACGGGCAGGATAGAGGTCGTTTTCGTCAAAAAGCGGAATCTATATTCGCTGGTAATCAGGGACAATGGAGCCGGATTCCCGGCAGGGATCGACTTCAACACCGCAGAATCACTCGGTCTGCAGCTCATTCATGCCCTTGTCATTCAGCTTGAAGGAGAGATCGTGATGAGAAGCGAGGGTGGAACAGAAATCGAAATTACCTTCGCATAAAGTGCCTGTCATCAAAGCGCAACCGGCATACCTGTTCGATCATCCGCGGTACACGAGCGCCGTTTCGCCGCAAGAATCCCGGGATTCGCATTTCGAGCAGTCTTTCCAGATTTTTTCAGGCAGAGTTTCTTTGTGAACTTCGTAAAACCCGTTTTTAATGAAAAAGTCCGGAGAATAGGTGAGTGTGAATATTTTTGGCGAATCCTGTTCCAGAAGCAGGCTTATGATATTTTTCAGGATGAATGACCCGATGTGTTTTTTTTGATGCTTCTCCGCCACGGCAAGGGAGCGGATTTCCTTGAGGGATTGGCCGTAATTGTGATAAGAAACTATACCTGCAATCTTTTTCCCCAGGGTGCATACAAAAAAATCGCCGAGATTGGAGGCGATTTCTTCCCTGCTTCTTCGAAGGATCAGACCCTTCGAGGCGAAATGCTCTATCATCTGATATATCATTTCGATATCATCAGGCGACGCCTTTGAAAAAACCGGTTTCATGCAAATACTACTTACGTTTAAGTATTTTCAGACTTTGAGTATCTGCATACGCTGAATATCCTTCGATTATTTTCAATGATTTTTTTGCTTCGTCGACGTTTTTATATGGCCCGGTGTATAAATCGATTTTGTCCATATTACGGGTCAGGATCACGGTATGGCCTTCGGAGCTAAGAAAAGAGGCCGAGTTTCTGGCCTGGCTTTCCGGGATTTTTTCCTGAACCCTGATCACATACGGGTAGTCCTGTTTCGGGTACGCCACCGAGGAAGGGGCCATGCTTTTTTTCTCACCCAGAAGGTCGGTCATTTTTACTCCAAGTCCCCTTACGGCGTTATATGTCCTGTCATCGACGATTTCCTTTTTCGCTCCTCCGGCGAATTTCAGTCCGACCACCATGCCGGTGGTGAACGAAATAATGCAAAGCGCCCCGATGATAAACATCATTCTGCTGGCCCTGTTGCGTATCCGCTCCTCATCCTTTACATAGGTCTTTGACATGCGGGAAAAATATTCCATGTCCTGGCGGTCGAATTGCGGTGAAAGAGGCCTCGAAACGTTTCCTTCATAAAAGTCGATATTTTGCATGATTGACTTAACCCGTGAAATATGATATCCCCGCTCCGGACTGTCTCCAGCCGAATCAGGCGCCCTTATTATTTTCGGCAGGGTTTGAGAAAACATGAAGAAAAAGAGACGCAGGCTTCACTTGCCCGGGTTTCCCGCGGGTTGCTTGATATCGCCTGCATCCATGGGGAGCTCAATGAAAAAAGAAGAAAATTTGAGGTGTTCCGAATTGAACCAGAGACGGCCTTTGTGGTTCTCCTCTATCATCCGCTTCACGATGAACAGGCCAAATCCGGAAAATGCTTTTGACTTGAAAGATGTCTTGGTGGTGAAATAGGGGGCGAATATCTTGTTTTTTTCTTCGTCCCTGATCCCGATCCCGTTATCCGTTACTTCAATTAGATGGGAGGTGTCCGTGTGGGCCAGTTTGATTTTAATGCTTGGGACAAAGACGCCTTCGATTTTTTCTTTCTGGCGGTAGCGGATCATTTCATCGATTGCATCAAGGCTGTTGTCGAGAAGGTTGTAGAGGCATTCAATAAGCTGCGGTTTGATGCCGGTTATTATATTAGACGAGTCAATCGTTATCTCGAGCGGAAACTTGTCTATTTCGTGCTTGATGCGGGCCAGATCCTTCGCACCCTTGACGATTTCATCGAAAAATATTTTCGAAAAGAAGTTGCCGGTCTCCTCGGCCTGGGCGTAATTGATGATGCCCTGAATGACCTGATCGGTCCGGATGACATTATCGATCAAAGAGTCGCCGATTTCCCGTATCGCTTTGATCATTTTCGCGAGATTTTCGCTGTTTTGAACCGCTTCACTGTTTTCCTTTGTGAAGTTGTCCAGCTCGATTTTGATTCCCGCAGTGGCCAGCGAAAAATGGTTCAGTCTGTTTTTGATCCTGTGCGCCACACCCTCGGCCATGCCTCCTATGAATGCGAGCTTTTCGGCCTGGAACTCGCGTTCGCGGTTGATCTTGTTGCTTTCAAGGAACATGCAGTTGTCTATGGCGAGGGATATCTGGTTTGAAAATATTTCAAAGGCCTGCATGTCGTGGTTGTTATAGAAAGACCTGTCGATTTTTTCACCGAGCACTATGAAGCAGAGTATGGTGTTGTCTGAAAAGGCGGGTATCAAAAGCTGAGATTTTTTGTTTTTGCTGATGTAAAGGTCGCTGAAGATTTCCATGACCACGGGGCCTTTTTTGTCAAACATCAGTTTTACAAAAGATTCTTGCGGGTCATAAGACTGAACCGGCTCTGCGTCAAGGCCTTCGGAGGCGGCGAGGACATACCTGTTTTTATCCTTGTCATACAGATATAGTGCGGTGAAATCGATATTAACGGACGACCTCAGGATCGCGACGATGAATTCGAGGAGTTTTTCCAGATTTTTTTCTCTGAGAACGTTTCGTGTCGAATCCCTGAGAAACTGCTGATAATATTTTTCGCGGTACATCAGGATGTTTTCCGCTTTGTTTATCAGATATCGTGATAATATCGGGCCTGCGGTTGATAAGGCAAAAAGCAGTAGAAAAGATATCAATCCGAAATCGGTTTTATAGCCGGCCCAGAAAGGAATGCCGAGCACCACTGAATAGACGAGGATTAAAATACCTGCCCTGGACAGCATGACCTTGATGTCGAGGAACCGGTATCTGATTATTGCGTAAGCAATGATCACGATATAGATGGATATAAGGATGTTCGGGTAGGGAGGCAGGGGGACGCCATACCACATCGGCCAGTTTGAGGCGCCTCCGATGAATCCCATGATCGATCCGAGGGTCAGGTATTTTGTCTGCTCTTTCTTTATGCCCGAGGTTTTTTTGAGGTTCACAAGCAGATAGTATAATCCGTATAATAACTGCCACGACCAGAACACGAGGTATATGTGAAATACTCGTTTCGGCGTGGGCCAGTATCCCTGGTCAAATCTCGGAGTCAAGTCGCCATATATCTGGTCGGTCAGGCATATGACGATAAAAAAAATATTCAGAGAATGATAGAGTATAATCTCCATTTTTTTTTCTTTGATTTTTTCAGTAAAAACAAAAACGAAATGGAGAAAGGCGCCGTTAATCAGAATGACTCCGCAAAAAAGAACCCTGAACCACCGCCCGGCCTGCTCGGGGGTATCTGAGAACTGCCAGAAAAAGTATCCGAAACTGTAAATGGCGATACTGAAGTTTGCGAAAAAGGAGATTTTATTCAGCTTTCCGCCGGGATTTTTGATTAATGAGAAGAAACCGAAAAAGAAGGATGTAAGAAAATTGACCAGTCCTGTTAAGGCTAGGAATGACATAGCGTCTCTTTATTTGTGGTTTGAGGGGCTGGCATATATCGGTCAGCCCCCTTGTTCCTTACTGCATTTATGACTTACAAGTTTTTTTCAATCGTGATGAAGAATATGATCTTAGTGTTGTCTTCCTGTTCGACGTTCAGCTTGTAATTCTTTATAGGACTGCTCTTGGCTAAATTAACGACATCGTCGATGTTTCTCAGATAGAAGGTCCAATCCGCCCACCAGTCCGGCAGCAGGGGATGATAATTTTTTGAGTCTTTATGCGCAATTATTAATTTTCCGCCCGGCTTTAACAGGTCATAAAAAAAACCGATCTGCTTCATGAACGCGTCTTCCGGTATATAATCGGCGAGACCTATTGAATAAACGACATCCTGGCCTGCGAGCAGTTTGTGATACTTGTCGGGTTCCTTGAGGTAATCATATACGCTGTGATTGTAAAAAAGAAATTCGGTCCCGGAAGGATGGTTCTTCAACTGTTCTTTCGAAAAATCGAGCGCTTCCTTTGATTTGTCGATGAGGGTGAATGTCGTTTTTCCGGTGAGTTGAAAAGTATTTTCGGCAAAAAGCTCGCGAAGATCCCGTGAAGCGCCGCAAGCGATGTTGAGGATCTTGAAGTCCTTCGGGTCGGATTCCAGAAATGCTTTAAGCTTTCTTTTCATGGTGTCTTTTCTGTTCCTGACGGCCTTGGCGTAGTCGTCGGCCAGAAACGTCTCGTCGGCGCAGTATCCGAGACCCTCGGACAATGGCTTGTTGTTGTAGATGAATTCCAGCATTTCGTAGTCGCCCGCGTATCCTCCCGGCTTTTCAAGTGCGTGCTTGACTGACTGGGACTGGAGTGCGTAAGGGGCTCCTGAAATCCTGAATAATCCTTTGATTTTTTTCAGGTACTCGGAATCGTTGAGGATATCTTCAAGCTTGTCCCCCTGCTTCAATACCTTGTTTGTTTCAATGAGCACGTCCTTGCTCGCGGTCGGGGCGTCGATTTCCCCTTTTTTGATGGCGTTGTCGATTGATGCAACCTTGAGCAGATAGCTCACGACATCCTCTTCCCAGAATTTTTTTATTGCTTTTCTGTTGTTTTCGTTTTTAACAGTTTCGAGTAACGGTTCAATCCTTTTGAGCAGCGATGATTTGAATTTTTCGAGATCCGTGAGATTGTGTGAACTCATAATAACCCCTATGATGACATGTTTTTATGGGCTTATATATGTCCTATATCGGAAAAAAAGCAAGAACAAAAATAGTGTCAGGATTGTGTTGAAAAACCCGGATGAGTGATAAATCACTCGTCGCCGAGCAGCGATTTCAGCATTTTTATTTCATTTTTTTTGAGAAGCCTGATTTCTCCCTTTTTCAGGCCTGAAAGCTCGAGGGGGCCGTATTTGTCCCTTCGAAGGTAGGTAACGGTGTAGTGAAAAATTTTGAAAGTATAACGAATCTGTCTCTTTTTCCCTTCGCTGATATACATCATGAGGCTTTTCCCGGTAGGGCCGATCAAATTGATTTTTGCCGGCCTCGTTTTGAGGTTTATCTGATGCAGAAAGATCCCTTTCTCTATCTTTTTTTTATCTTCACCGGCGAGCGGCCTGTCCAGTTCGACATGATATCCTTTGATGATTTTGTTCTCCGGCCTGCTCAACCTGTTGGCCATTTCTCCGTCGTTGGTGAGGAGAAGCAGCCCTTCAGTGTCCTTGTCAAGCCTCCCGATGGGGAAAACGCCCGCTTTAACATATTTCCCGGGGATCATTTCCATCACTGTGGGCCTTCCCCTTTCGTCAGAAAGGGTGGTTATGTAGCCTTTGGGTTTGTTCAGCATTATATAATAATTGCGGTCCCTGGGCGCTATCAGGACCGAGTCGCATGAAACGGCGTCATTGTCCGGATCGATGGTTCTGGCAAGGCTTTTGACCGGTACGCCGTTTACGCAAACCCTCCCGGAGGTAATGAGCTCCTCGACTTTTCTTCTTGATCCCAGACCGCAAAGGGAGAGATATTTATTCAATCGCACCATGGCTTTATTCCGTTTATTGGGCCTGGATTTTTTTAAATGAAGACATTGCGGAGTCTATTTTCGCTCTGAAGAAATATGATCCCCCTCTTTTGACGAAAACGACATTCCCGTTAAACGAGGTCCCGTTTAAAAAAACTATCTCGTTTTTGTTGAAATCAAAGTTGTATTCCCCTTCTGTCACCGATGAAAGATTTTTTTTCGAATAGGACCTGTATGACCCCTTATCGGTGAACTCGATGCAGTGATCGGTAAAATCGCCCGCCTCATTCTGGCTCCACCACTTCCCGGAAATTTCCTTTCGCATCGTCTCAGCCTCGTTCTCCCAGAATTCAGTCAGATAATTGTCGGAGGTCAGCTGCTTCGATTCCATCATCTTCAGGTTCTGTCCGTAAATCCAGCCGGTGACGCCGTTTTTCAATTTTACCATGTACCAGTAATCATTGGTCGATCCTATCCATGATTTCACTTCTGACTTTTCCGAAATTTCAACCATTTCGCCCTTGTTGAGCATGTCTATCTTGGATGAAAAAATAAACGGGTCGACCCTGAGGGCCGTATTGTCTTTAAGGATTACAGCGGCGTATCTCTTGCCATGCGATTTGTTCTTGTTGATGCCCTTATCCTTGCAGGCCCAGATGCACAGGGTAATGCACAGAAACATGATTGCGGGGAGTTTATTGTTTTTTTTCATATATCCTTATATCTTCAGTAATGCTTTTTTTATCTGAAACAAAGACCTGCCGCTCGTTGTCCGGGTAGGTCGCTGTTGCAGTTTCAAGGTCCTGGTTGAACACCAGGGTGAATGACCCGCATTTCATCGTGGAGTCTTCAATCTCCTGCTCGCACGGGAGGGACCACGGGGTGTTCCTCATGCGTTCGAGAGGCACGCCCTCAAGTACGGCCGAGTGCTTGTTTCCTTCCATGCTCGCGACCGTGAGCGTATAGTAGCGCTGTTCGCCGCTTTGATGCACATATATTCCGTTGATTTCGCTTTTTTTCGAGCATGCAGTACAAAAAACCGCGATCTGAGCCATGAAAAACAGGATGATCAATTTTTTGTAAATCATATTATGCTCTCCTGGATGAATTTTCGGGTTCGGCTTCTCTTTCCCCGGCGCCCTTCTCTTGTAAATCCGAAATCGCGTTTTTGCAAGCTTTTTTATTCCCGGTCCCTGCCGGGACAGGGCAGCCATTGAAATTATCTTGACCTTTTTCTCCGGGATGAATAAAAAAATAAAAAATCAGTTTCTACACGGTTTCAATTTTGACAAAAGCGCGAATCGGCATATTTATCGTATCATTGTTTATCAGCATCTGCCCGGTCGGGGGCCGGGACGCTCAGCTTAAAATACAAACGATCGACGGGAATGGCTATGTTTCCCTTGAAGAGCTTATACGGTCATACAGGATCGAAAGTTCTTTCGATATCATAACCCAGAAAGGCAAACTCTTCCATAAAAGCCACTATGCCGTATATACCGTATCATTCTCCCTTTTCGTGATCGACGGGTTGCTTTACCGGTCAGAGACACCCGTGGTGCGCCGGCAGGGCGGGATTATGATTCCATGCCGCGCCGCATCCGCCATTATCGAAGCCTTTTACCCTGATGTTTCGGCCCGATGCTCCGGTTCCCTTGTTCAGGTTGATAAAAAGCCCGAGGTGAAAGAGCCCGCAAAGACCGGCAAAACGCCTGCGGTGATTCAGCGCGGCAAGGATCGGATCCGTTTTATCGTTATCGATGCCGGTCACGGGGGAAAGGACCCGGGCGCGGTGGGGATCGGCGGAGTCCATGAAAAAGAGATAACCCTGTCGGTCGCGAGGCGTCTTGAGAAGGAACTGGCCGCCCGTTTTCCATCCCTCAGGATCGTGATGACCCGCAAAAAAGACGTCTTTATTGAGCTTTCCCGCAGGACCGATCTGGCCAACGAGATGATCGCCGGGAACGGAAACGGGCTTTTTATCAGTATCCATGTGAACGCGACCCTGTCCCCCATAATATCCGGTTATGAGACCTATTATCTTTCGCAGAACCCGAGCAATGACGACGCGAGAAGCACCGCCGCCCTGGAGAACAACGTTGTCGTTCTCGAGGACGAGAGCAAGGGGAAAAAGCTGTACGACGACATCGATTATATCGAAGCGATGATGCTCACCACCCAGATACAAAAAGAAAGCATGATGCTCGCCGAGTCGCTGCAGGGCGGACTCTCCGGGAGGGTGAAAAGCAGCAAATCGAGGGGGGTCAAGCGGGCTGATTTTTTCGTGCTCAGAGGCGTCCTGATGCCCGCGGCGCTGGTCGAGATTGGATTCATCACCCATAAAAAAGAATCCAAAATCCTCGGCAATGCCTCTCACCAGAACAGTATAGCTTCGGGTCTTGCCCAGGGGATTGCGGATTTTATCAGGAAGTACAACAGCTTGCCGCAGTGAATTTTCGCTTCATGGGGCCTGAATGATGCGGCGATCCGGAAACGCCCTGAAGCGGCCTGATAGATATCCCGGGCCGCCTGTTCAAAATTTTTATTGATTAATATTGCCGAAAATTGAAGAATGAACCGCCGCGTCAACAGGAGAGAAACGAAGTGCGCCTGAAGGAAACATTAAGCAGAATTGTCCGACAAATCATCCGCAAGTACAACAGCTTCGAAGAGCCCGAAAGGCGAAGGCTTCTGGTCCTGGGATTTTCATCGCTGTTTTTCCTGGACTACATCATGTTCTGCCATCACTCCGATAACGGCATTCTCGCCATATTTCCGTCGATACCGTCGCTTGAAGAGTCGCAAAAGGTCAATATCTATCTGCCCACTTTCAACGACATGTCCATCGAAAAGGAGATCAGAAAGATACCGGTTTTCGAGGACAGGAAAAGGGAAACGATGCATCTTTTTTGCGAGGTCGTCAGGGGATCGAAATTTGAGAACACCTCGCTTTTCGTGCCCGTCGAAATCCGCGTGAGGGAGATCTGGTTTCTTCATGAAAAAATCGGATCCGACAAGGGGGACCATTGCATCATCGACGTCGATCCCGGGTTCTACGACGGGAAGGCGTCCGCGATCCCGGGCTCCGAAGAGCTTTTCAGGAAAGCCGTGGAGAAGACCCTGAAGGAAAACATCCCGAAGGTCGTGAAAGTGACGATTCTAGAGCGGGGGATACCGGATACCCGGATATGGGACTATGACTCAGGCGGAGCAGAAAATCAATAATCCCAGGTTCCCTGGAACACTTCAACGGCCGGTCCGGTGAGATAGATATGGTTGTCCTTTTCACGCCATTCCAGCTTCAGGTCGCCGCCCTTCAGATGCACCGTGATGTTCCTGTTGCACGCATTGTTCAGAACGCATGCGGCCGCTACGGCCGAAGCCCCCGTACCGCATGAAAAAGTCTCTCCGGTTCCCCTCTCCCACGTTCTCTGTCTGACCTCGTCCTGGTTGACGAGCTGGACGAATTCGACGTTCGTGCGCTGGGGGAAAAGCTGATGGTTCTCGATGATCGGGCCGTATTTACTTACCGGAAAATTCTCCACGTCTTCGACGAAAATCACCGTATGGGGATTCCCGACCGAAAGGGCGGTGATGTAAAAACGCGTGCCGTCGTCCAGGTGCAGCGATTCATTGATGACCATTCCCTGCTCGCCGATCATGGGAATCTTGTCGCGCCGTAAAATCGGTTCGCCCATGTCCACCTGGACCGAAATGACCTTGCCGTTTTTCGCGTGCAGGGTGAGGTGTTTGATGCCGGCGAGGGTCTCGACCGTGATCTGTCTGGCGGATGTCATGCCGCGGTCAAACACGTATTTCGCAAAGCAGCGGATTCCGTTGCCGCACATTTCGGCTTCGCTTCCGTCCGGATTGAACATTCGCATCTTGAAATCGGCCTTTGTTGAAGGATAAATCACGATAAGACCGTCCGAGCCGACGCCGAAATGCCTGTCGCTGATGGCCCTGGACAGCTTTCCGGGATTCTTGATCGCCGATTTGCCGTCATGGATGTAGATGTAATCGTTGCCTGTTCCGTGCATTTTAGTGAAGTTGATCATGTCGTTGCCTTCTGCTCCTGAACATATACGCTATACTATACTGTCGAGGCAATAATTGTAAAGTCTAAATTTAATTTGCATATGCGGCGGTAAAAGGAAAAAGTCGGTCTGAAATTAAATTATGCTGGATCGTCAAGCCGCAATCGATAAATATATCAGGGCGTAAGGCGGGCATAAGCCCGCCTGCCGGATCGAGTCATGAAAAGCACGGTAAGAATACTGATCATCCTTGCAGCCGCTCTCGCGGCGTCCGCAGCGATTTATTTCTGGACGCCCGAGATCATTTTCAGCGGCCGGCCGGCATGGCAGGAAAAGCGGAAAGAAGTTCGTTCCCGGCTGCTATCAATTCCGATCCTGCTGTACCACAATATTGACGGAAAAGGCGTTTTTTCCATAGACAGCGATGTTCTTGCTTCTCATTTCAACCTGTTCAGGGACGCCGGTGTGCGGGTGATTCCCCTTTCCGAACTGGTCGCACGGCTCGAAAACCCGCGCGCGTTCGATGGAAAGTCGGCTGTGATCACCTTTGACGACGGATTCTACTCGATGCATTCAAAACTTTTTCCCCTGGCCCGGGATTACGGCTATCCCGTGACCCTTTTCGCCTACACCGATTTCATCTATCGAAATGGAAAATCGGTCATGACCTGGGACATGCTGCGGGAGCTTGATAAAAACGGGATAGATGTCCAGTGCCACAGCATATCGCACATCGACCTCGCAGAACTTTCGCAGAACGACGATCCGGAATCCAGGAAAAAGCTGTATGATGAACTGTATCTTTCAAAAAGGATCATCGAAATCCAGCTTGGGAAAAAGGTGGATTTTTTCGCTTTCCCCTACGGCCGCTACAACCTGAAACTCATCGATCTGTGCATGCTTGCCGGCTACCGCAGGGTTTTTTCTACTGATTACGGCTCGAACATCATCACCAGGGATAATTACAGCCTGAGCAGACAGCATATAAAGAGGGGATTTACGCTGCAGTTTATCGAGCGTTTTCTCAAGTAAAAAATTTGCAGGACCGGCGGACCGGATTATTTTTTTCTTGACATCCGGGTTTTGATTATAAAGAGTTTTCCTGGTTATATGCGGATTCGGGTTTGCGCTGTACAGGGCCATTCGATTGCGGCTCGTTGCGCAGCCTGACGCAGAGATATAGATCGTGCCTCTCTGATCGTTTCCTCTCATCGTAATTGTGTTTACAAGCGGTTGTTATCGGTTTTTCGGGACTGGGCGGATGAAAAACAAACTGTTATCCTGTGTTATTATCATTGTATTTGCGGTATGCCCGATTTTTGCCGAATCGGTCAAGACCGACAATCTTGCGATCCAGGAATATGCCGGCATGACCGGAAGATGGGTCCGCGTCAGTTCAATGAAAGACCTGAAAATCCAGCTTGAGCGCTTCGGTTCGACAATCGAGCTGGTCAAAAAGGCCAACAATCCTTACAGCCTGAACCGGTATATCTTCATTCCCTTTTCTTCCGAAAAGATCGCGAGCCTGGAACAGGCCCCCGGCGCAAAAACCGAATCCATAAGCAGCGAGTCCGGATTTATATGGCCGATACAAACCGTTGACAGAATTTCATCGGCTTTCGGAATGCGCAACGGCCAGCTCCATGGCGCTATCGACCTTCCATCAACCAAAGGCACCCCGATACTTGCGGCCATGGACGGGAGGGTTCTTTACGCCCAGTATGACCGCAGTTACGGTAAAGTCATCGTGCTCGAACACCGGGACAACTATTATACCAAGTATTCCCACAATTCGGAGGTATTCGTAAAAAAGGGCGATTGCGTCAGAAGAGGCCAGATAATCGGCTATGTTGGAAGCACGGGCCATTCAACCGGCAACCACTTACATTTTGAGATACGCTTTAAAGACATACCCCTGAATCCGATGGATTTTCTTCCCGAGAACAATAACCTGCCCCAGCCGCACGGTATTAACAGAAACTGGAAAAGATAAAAAAACCCGCTCTTGAAGGCGGGTTTTTCAGTATTTGTGACGGTTTGTGATCGTTTCAGTTCTGCGTTTTTACGGTCCGGTAAACATCCTCGATCATGTTGGTGATGTCTTCGCTTTTCGGGAAGGTCTCCTTGATGACCTGCTCCTCTTCGGGGGTTCCGTAATATGCGTTGTGGGCGAGCTTCCCGATGACGTTTTTGATGTCTTCCTGCTGGTTGTTGTATATGAAGATTACATTGGCTCCTGATTGATATCCCCAGTGAAAACCGTCCGGAATGGAGACCATGAATGTTTCGGTTATGCCGTCGCCGTCGGCATCTTCAGCGTAATAAATGTATTCAGCCATGGTTTTCGCCGTCGCCGATATGAAATACTTTACCGGGCCGGTGTCATAGACCCTTTTCGCCAGCGGCTCCCTGCGCACAAAGAGACCGGTGTTTTTCCTGTTGACCATCAGGTCGGTGAATATGGCCACGTGTTTTTTCAGGAAACTGTCGCGGGCGTTTTTGTAGAATTCCCCGAAATTTTTCGTCACGAAGTCCTGTGTCACGTTTTTGAGCAGTTCGGTTCTTCGGTCCGTCACCTGGATATAGTCAGGGTTGCCGTCGGCCTTGTTTTCCCACAGGTCGGGGATCAGCCTGTTCTCCATTTCAAGGGTAAGCCTGTGGGTGGCGACGTTTTCTGGGGCGTCATATCCGTCCCTGAAGAGATAAACCTTGCTGTCCTTGATGATAAGGAGGCTTGCTATGGAATTGTCGATTTTTTCATCGGTGACCATTTCAATATGCTGAAAAAAGATACGGTCTTCATTGTATCTCGAAATGTTTTCGATGTCAACGATCACGAAAGGATGCGTTTTGGCGTTGCCGTTGCTTATTTGAACGAGCAGGATGAATATGAGGCACAGAATACTGGCTTTGCCGATCTTTTTAAGCATTGATGAGTCCTCCCTGAATAAATAAATCAAGCGCGGTCCTTTCGCGTTATGGCGCACAGATGTTATACCGTATTTTCCTCAATTTAAGGCATTTTGTCAAATATTATTCGAGTTTTTTTCGTTCCTTTTTCCAGCGCGCCTTATCGATCTTGGTCCAGCTCTCGACGACATGTTTCGATAGACGTTCGTGTCTGTCTGCATATGAATCGCTTGTCTTTGTGCTCCTGGACCTGGTATGTTTCAGTTTTGCGTTGCGCTGATCGATTTCTGTTTTCGTAAGCCCGGCCTCGGCTGTGATAAATTCATCGGCAAGATTCACGGCAACTGCACCTCGGGAGAGCGATTCGGCGAGCGAAAAAATCAGTTTTCGGTTTACAAGACCGTTTGTAAGGGACGGTGGGTATGGATTTTCATCGAAAAGGGCCGCGGATATGATTCCGGCAATGCTGGTAAGTGTGGATGACGAGCCGCCAAGGCGGGCGCAGAAATGAAGAAGCCCGTCCGGTTGGCATTGCCCTGAACCGACGATCAACTGGACGAACGGATATATGGTGAAGGGGTGGTCGACTGTCGCCCTCGTGACCGGAGTTTTCAGGCTTTCGTTTACTTTGTCACAGATTATTTTTTCTCCACGGTCCAGATCGGTGCAGCCTGAAAGGGATTCCAGAATACGGCCAAGCCTCAGCAATTGATCAGTCAGGCTCGCGGGGTTCATTCCCATTTTGAATATTTCAGGCGCGATCCCGTCCATTTCCGAGCAGACAATGCTGTTGTTTTGGACCGCCGCCGACATCACCTCGCCGTCGGCAGGGCGTTCGCCGCAGAGCAGGCCGTGGAGAAAGCACGATAATGAAAGGGCCGCCGCGGTCAAAGAGTGGTCGGCTTGCACGATCGACGCGAATGATATCACGTCAAGCATCAATTTTTTTCTCGATCTGGCATATAACGCAACAGGAAACAGCACCGGCAGGAATCCGGCCGAATTAATCCTGTTGCCGGTTTTGATCTGTTCCTGATCGGACAGCCGTTTAAGAAAGGATCTGACAAAAAATGGCGGATTTCTGAATATTCCATATTCGCCGGGACCTTTTTCAATCCCCATCAGGGATAGGCCGAAAAAAACGTCGGGATCAAAAAAGGCCTTCAAGCTTGAAAATGCAGTGATGAACATCAGCTGCGCCTGGGATGAATAGAGTCCGGGCATGGTCCATCGCTCCATTTTCCCCTTGAGTAACGGATGGGGGTCAATGAAATCATCGGATAGGTTTCCGTGCTCTTTCAAATGGCCCTTTGTAAGCCCTTCACATGGTCTTCCGAGAGCGTCTCCGATGACGGCTGAAATTAATACCTTTTTAAGCGCTTCTTCCATGGCAATCTGAAGAATTTAAGCACGAAGTTTCTTTTGTCGATATAAAAAAGTGAAAAAATGCTTTATTTTATTATATATTTGCCTTTAATTACATGATATAGTGTATATTCTATTGATACGTATCTACTTTCATATAATGGATGATCTATAAATGTGGTTTCTTCCACTCGACGGAATAGATACATCATCTTTTTTACGATGAAGGGGAGGGGATGCTAATGAAACGGACTGGCGTGTTTTTTTTAACGATGCTTACCGCTATCGCATTTGCGTGTTCCAGACAGGATGTCGAGGAATATGCAATGGTGACCTTTATGATCGGTGATGTCACAAAAAACAATGTATCGATACAGATTGGCGAGCTGATCGGCAATAATGATATACTCCAGACAGCCGGTGATTCTTTCTGTGATGTAAAGATTGGAGAGTCAATCATACGGATCAAGGAGAAGTCAAAAGTGATCATATCGAATCTCGTTCATAAGAATGAAATTGAAAGCACACAACTCGGGCTGGATGTCGGTAAAATGCTCTGCAAGCCCAAGAAACTTCTGAAATCCGAAAAGTTTATTATAAAGACGCCGACTGCGGTTGCCGGCGTGCGAGGCACGCAATTCATCGTCGAAGCCGACAAGGCCAAAACGACCAGGATCAAGGTTTACGACGGGAAGATACAGGTCGCCAAAAGAATCATGAAGTTCGATAACAATGTTGATCAGGTGCTGGAAGTGGCTCCTGTTCTTGAAGAAAAAGAAAAAGTAATAATCACCAGCGATGAAGTGAAAAAGGCTGAAAAGGCGGTTGAAAAAATCCTCGATATCGAGGCCAAAAAGGGAGGCGTGGTCGAGATATCGGCCATAATCGAACAGAGCAAGAACGCAATCGTCGTATCAGAAAAAAGCATTGAGGCTTTTGCGGCAGGCGATTTTGCCCAGGAAAACAAGGAGTTGATCGAGGTTGCTGAAAAGCCCAAAGAAGTAATAGTAAAGATTGCGAAAGCCATCAAGGAAGAGAAGCAGGAGCCCAAGCCCGACGGCAGGCTGCTTATAACCCGCTATGAGATTTATTTCATCAAGAATGGAACCGTCCTGTGGGAAGGCAAGGTTGTCGACAGTCCGATCCGCAAGGATGAAAGGGTGTATATCGCTTCAGGAAAATATGTTTTCTGCGCCACGAATGAGGGCCCGGTCCTCTGGAGAATGAGCATAGACAACGACGGAAAATTCCAGCTGCGCGACGACAAATTGATTGTTGTTTCACAGGGACAGGAGATCGTTCTGGATCCTGAAACAGGCCAGAAGCTGTAAAGATTGTTTGCAGGCAATGCATGGAAAGCGGAGGGGGACGCCTTCCGCTTTTTTATTGTCTGAGCACGGAAATATCTGCGGCCTGAATTGACGGACCGCTCGATCATGCGATGTCAGACATTATACAGAATGCCGCTGATGACCGGCTTGTCGTTTCCGCTGCAGAAAAGATCAAACCTGTTTTTGCAGTTTGCAACCGCATTTTTCAGGGTAAGCGTGCTGTCGTAATATACCGGTCCTTTGAGATAAAAATCGAGTCTTACCGGCCGGGTCCATTCTATATCAGGAATGGATGATACGCATCTTGTAACGATGCGTATCGGCTGCGCGAAATCCCTTTCAAATCCCATCATGCGCGCATAGTAATACCAGTAGTGGATTCCATTGGTGTCTCCCGATATGCGTGCAAAACGGAACCTGTCTTTTGCCTGAAGATGCCATTGATCGATCGCCGCCCCGTCTTTTAATGGTTCGATTTTATGCGTGCAGGAAGATTCTCCTGAAGGTCCGAATTTACCAGGATAAAAATATGTCGTCGTGTTTTCCCAGACTTTTTCGTCCCGGCTCTGTACAAATGAATGCACATCGATCTCGATGCCCTTTGCTGTGATCCGGGGCTGCGAGTTGCGGCAGTCAATTTCAAGACGCTCGTCGGGCATTATCGGGCGGTGCATTATGATGCTGTTGCGTGTGTTCAAAGTCTTGAACATTGAAACAGGAATCTCCTCGTTGCACAGCACACGCATGATGTATGGATAGACCAGGGTGAACGGATAGAGCATATGCAGTTGCGCGAGTCGGACCACACCACAAATGGAATGAAAATCATTCAGGTGTTTCATGTCAATTGGAAACTCTCTTCGCGAAGCATGGATGATCAGGTATTCTTTTGACGGAACATATCTGCTGTTTCTGGATATGAATGCTTTCCACAGCGTATAAATTGCCGACGGCTCTTGATCGAAGCATATATTAATGGTATTCACAGGCACCGCCTTTATTATGATATCAGACAGCCTTGACGGCTCTCCATGCCGACTCGGCCAGTTCAGAAGCAGCCGTCTCCTGCTTCGCAAATGTTTTACCTTCGAGCAGCATTCTCGTGAATTCCTGACAGGGCCCCATGAGCACCGGCGGATACATGTCCGGAGACATTTTTCTGATTTCTCCCGCCTGGATTCCCTTTCTGAACCAGGTGCCGACCGTATCGAAGAATTTTTTGTTGAGCTGCGCGAACTCTTCCTCCACGGCCCACATAAAATCCTCATGACGCATCCGGAACAGAAATCGCGCCCAATCCCGGTTGGAGTATACCCAGTTGATATGATAGCGGACAATCGCGAAGATGCCGTCCCTTGGCCTGTTGTGTTTCAACAGCTCTTCGATGTAGCCTGATTGGTAGTTTTTTATGCCTTCGATATAGACCCGGGCGGCGAGTTGATCCTTGCTTTTGAAATGATGGTAGACGCTTCCTACGCTCGTACCGCCCCGGGCGCATATATCGTTCATTCCGGTACCGTTGAAGCCTAATTCGTTGAAACATTCAAGGGCGGCCATGATTATCACTTCAATTTTTGCCGGGGTCTTTTTATGTGTTGAATTGAGCTTTTTCATAATCTAAAACCATATTTTAGAATATAATTCTAAAATATGGTTTCGTCAAGACATGCAGGATAAATATTGATTAATTTTATTGACAGGTGATTTGGGTATCTTTTATTTATTAACACCTCTATTCAACAAAGGATGCCTGTATGAAATATAAAATTTTCTCTCTCATTTGTGCAGTAGCTTTTTTTTGTGCCGTTTCGCCGCAATTGACGGCTGTTGACATGAACATTCCCATTCAGAAGAGCGTGGCAAAAGGCCAGTATATACCTGACATAGACGTGACCATTAAAGATCTGAGAAGCCTTCCTGTCCCGCTGGCAAATGAGAATTACGCCATATTGCAATCCATTGACACGGTGACCAATATCATTATAGGCAATTTCGCTTCGGGCGAGCGCGAGATAATCCTGATCAAAGACAAGAACGGTGACGGTGAGGTTGATCTCGTCGCCCACTGGTTTGTCGACGGCGAGAAGTTCAAGTTTGACGCGAGCCCCTCGACCTCATATTCTTCCGCGGCTTTCGCCAAGATGAAAGAGGATATCATCAGCGGGACCAGGGGAACGGTTTTCCCGAATCCTGACGGCGTAGAAGTCATCCGGATGCTTTACCAGAACTCCGATAATGTGCAAAAATGGAGGACCGGCTACCTGGTGACCAGGCATGATCCCGACAATCCAGCTCGCGAGATAAGCCGGTATTCCTATTCCCTGAGCGCCGACGGCGCCGACCTGGCCTTTGAAATATTCTATTATCCCAGAGGCACCAACAGGGTAAGCCCGGTAATCAACCAGAGCGTCTATTGCAAAAAGAGCAAGGACAAGGTGGCGTTGGAAACCGTGAAGAAGCTGATTGAAGAGACCAACAGGATCAGCCCTTTCTGAGCCTGATCATCTGAGGCCTTTATATACGGTATCGATTATCGCAAGTACCAGCTCGCCGCCCCTGACGAGATCCTGGATTGAAATATACTCGCTGGTGGTATGAACATTCTGCATGCCGCATGAAAGATTCACGGCCCGGACGCCCGATTTGTTGAAAACGTTCGTGTCGCTTCCGCCTCCGGATATGCAGTATTCGGGCTTCACGCCGATTTTTCTCATGGAGCTGCTCAGTATCAGCGTTATCGGCTCTGTTTCCCTGATTGTGAATCCCGAATAATCCAGCGCGGAAACAATGGAGACCTTCGCCTTGTTTGTCCTGGCCGTGTTTTTCGCCGTGTCCCGCACGATTTTCTCGTACTGTTTCAGCTTTTTGTTTGAAATCGAGCGGATTTCAAGAACGCATTTCGATTCTTCTGCGACGATGTTCGTCGCCCGTCCGCCGCTTATCATGCCGATATTGAGCGTCGTCTCCTCGTCTATCCTTCCTGACGGGATTTTTGTTATGATTTCGGACAGGACATTGATTGCGTTGACCCCCTTCTCGGGTTCGATGCCCGCATGGGCCGCCTTCCCCCTGACGGTCAGGGTCATGTTCAGGTGATAGGGTGCCTTCACGATGATTTTCCCGATCGGACCCGAGCAGTCGAAAACGAAGGCGAGCTTCGAGCTGATATGCTTCATGTCGAACTGCTTGATTCCGTTCAGGCCGATTTCTTCAGCGCAGGAAAGAAGCACCTCCACCGGGCCGTGAGGAAGGCGGTCCTCATGGATGACGTGCAGGGCTTCGAGGAACATCGCGATCGCCGATTTGTCGTCGCTTCCGAGAATGGTCGTGCCGTCGGAGGTGATCCTGTTGCCCACACGGACAGGTTTCACGTTCATGCATGGGGTCACCGTATCGGTATGCCCCGAAAAAAGAACCGGGTCGATTCCCGCTTCGCCCTTCAGCGATAACAGGAGATTGTACGATTTTCCGCAGGGGATTTTTTTTGAGCGGACGCCGATGTTCCCGGCGTATGCGACGATGAAATCTATCACCTTTCCCTCTTCCCAGGAGGGAGATGATATCCTTGCAAGTTCCATAAAAGTCGATATAAGCCTTTCCCGGTTGATGCTGCTCATGGCGTTCCTTTCTCAGATAAGCCCGCTCGTCTGCTTTTTGATTTTCATCGAATATTCCTCGAGGATCCTGTCCCTGGCGTCGGCCGTTTTCCCTTCAGCGAAAAGATGTATCGTGGGATTGATCGCGTCGGGCAGTATCAGTATCCACGCATTTTCTTCGATGATCCTGATTCCGTCAATCAATTCAATTTTTTTCTGCTGGAGCGTCGATGTGAGATTGCGCATGATTGCCGCCTTTTCTTCGGTGCTGCAGTGCAGAGCGGTGCTGATCATGTTGTTTTTCGGTATGGTGTCCTTTATTTCTGACAGGGGCCTGTTTTCCAGTGAAAGAAATTCGAGTATCCTGATGAACGTGATCATCGGATCGAAGACCATCTCAAGGTAAGGGTACTTGTCCCCATGGCTGCCGTCGAAAAGATCATGTATGTTTTCTATTGAACGCAGCTTCGAGCTTCTTCTTACGGCCCTTCCTCCGTTTTTCATGATGAGCTCTTCGAGGGTCATCGAACTGGTGACCGGGATGTTTATGGTCTTCGCTTTCCCGTATTTGAGATAAAAAAGCGACAGGATTACGAGGATGTCGTTCTCGGTCAGTATATTGCCCGTCTCGTCGACAATGGTGATGACCGATGCATGAGGGCCGATTATGACGCCGATCTCCTTGTTGGTCTTCGCCATCTGAACGATGTTGTTCAGCGATTTTCTCGCTTCGGATTTCAGGTCCTCGTCGCTCGAGAATTCCTTGATCTGACCGCGGAGAACGGTCGTCTCGCAGCCGTAGTTGTTGAGGATTTCGGGGAAGACGTGGGATGCCGCGCCGTTGAAGCAGTCCACTATCACCTTCCATTGTTTTTCCCTTATCGTCCGCGGCTCAATGTAGTTTTCGATGTTGACGATATACGATTCAATGTGATGGGCCGGGTATACGAGGGCGCCTGTTTCATAAGCTTCCTTGCGCGGATAGTCGCCCCTGAAAAAGATGTTCTCGATCTTTTTTTCTTCCTCGATGGATATCTGGAAGCCCTGACGATTGAACATTCGAATAAGAATGAACTGCAGCCCCGTAAGCGGCGATATCTGGATGTAGAATCCCATGTCCGCCTTGGTGTAGCTTATTGAATAGCGGTTGACGGGGATGGATTCTATCTCCATGTCGTAGACGTCGACTCCCATGGACATGAGCCCGGCGGTGAACGCACGCTTGATCAGGCGGGAAGCGGCGGTCGTGTCACGGCTCACGGTGACTTTCGCGTCCTTTCCGAGAAAGGCCCCGATCGCCGACCCGAGCTTGGAGGCGAATTCAGGCGTGACCGTGATGTTGAACGATCCGATGACTCCGTCCATGCTGAAAAGGGTCTTCTTCTCGGTTTTACCCCAGATCAGGTCTGCTGTGAGCCGGGTGCCCTGCTCGATCGTCTTCTCGGGCCATACCCTGATCCCTCCGGGTATGCTCACATCCATGCCTATCACGCAGTCATCGCTCACCACCGCCCCTTCGTACATCGAAACGTTTTCCTGGAAAACGCAGCGTTTGCCGATGATCGCTCCCCTGATCTCGCAGTTGGGGCCGATAATGGTGTTGTGCAGGATGACGCTTTTTTTTATCGAGGCCTTTTCCTCGACGATGCAGTTGTCGCCGATGGATGAAAATTCCGATATCGAGGCCCCTTTTTTGATTTTCACGAAATTCCCGATGATCACCGGTCCCTTTATTTCCGCCTCGGGGTGGATATCCACGTCCCTGCCGACCCATATATCCTTATCGATTTTTTTGCCCGGGATGTCAATGGTCACCACGCCGTTGAGTATGTCACGGTGGACGTCGCTGTATGTCGAAAGGTTTCCCACATCGCACCAGTATCCGTCCGCGATGTAGCCGTACAGTGATATGTTTTTTTCCTGCAACAGAGGGAAAAGGTCTATCGAGAAATCGAACTTGGCGTCGTCAGGAATGTGTTTCTTGATTATTTTCGGTTCGATGACGTACATCCCGGTATTCGCGGTGTCGCTGAACACCTCGCTCCATGACGGCTTCTCGAGAAATTTCTCGATCTTTCCATCTTTTCTGGTAATTACGATGCCGTATTCGGTCGGCTTGTTGACCCTTGCCAGAACGATGGTAAAAGGGGATTTCTTGTTTTTATGAAAGTCGAGAATGGCTGAAATGTTGAAGTCAATGATCCCGTCGCCGCTCATGACGATGAAGGTGCTGTCGAAATCGCCGATGGCTTTTTTTACCCCGCCGGCCGTGCCCAGAGGAGTCTCTTCGACCGAATAGCTGATGTTAACGTCCCAGTCCGAGCCGTCGCCGAAATAGTTCTGGACGTTCTCCGGCAGGTAAAAAAGGCTGATGATTATATCGCGTATCCCGTGCCTTTTGAGCAGCTGTATGGAGTGCTCGATGACAGGCCTGTTGACCACCGGGATCATGGGCTTGGCCCGGTTGCAGGTCAGGGGCCGCAGTCTTGTCCCTTCGCCGCCGGCCATAATAACCGCTTTTATCATCATCCCTCCCCTGTTGATCACATTTTATAGATCATCACGCCGATAACGGCCTCGTCGTCTACCGGGCCGAAGTTGCGGCTGTCGAAGGAATTGTCCAGGTTGTCATTAAGCAGAAAAAACTGGCGGCGTTCCAGTTTTACGGCGGGCATGGTGTCCCTGCCGGTGAAATGCATCGGAAAGACCCTGGTGTCGGAGGAATTCGTTTTCCACTTGAAACGGTACACGCTGTCGTTGACGTAGATGATTTTGTTCCTGACTTCCACGGTGTCCCCTTCGGCGGCCATTATCCTTTTCAGGAGCGCCCTGTCAGGTTCCACGGGGCTTTTCACCAGCACGATGTCTCCGGGCGACGGGTCCTTGAACCTGCAGATGATCGCCCTGTCTCCGGGGGATATGTTGGGTTTCATGGAATCGTCTGACGCGTTATACGGCAGCACGAAGATCCTCGCGGCGATCATTCCTGCGATGATTCCGGCCGACAGAAAGATCACGGCCTTCAATATTCTCAGTTTCGGATCGGGTTTTTCTTCATAAGTATACATTGCTGATCCCCGCTTGTCATGGAGCGTTTTAAATTGATTGAATTATTCGTTTAACCGTGTCCGACTTGTTCAGTGTGTAAAAATGAAAACCCGGAACTCCCCAGGATTTCAGTTCGGCGCACTGGCGGATCGAATAATCGGTTCCCGCTCTGCATATGGACTCCTCTGATTCGCATCCGTGTAAATCGTCCATGAGCTTTTCCGGAATCTTCGCGCCGCACATCCCGGTTATCCTGGTGATCTGGGAGAGGCTCGTTACCGGCATGATTCCCGGGATCACCGGCACTGATATGCCCCTGCGCGCCGTCAAATTCATGAAGTTATAGTAATCGGCGTTGTCATAGAAAAGCTGCGTAATGATAAAGTCCGCCCCGGCGTCGATTTTTTTCCTGAGATTGTCGATATCGGCCTCGAGGCTTTCGGCCTCGATGTGCCCTTCTGGATACCCGGCGACAGCTATGCAGAAATCCCCGGTTTTTCTGACGAAGCCAACAAGCTCGTTCGCATGGGAAAAGCCCCCGGACGGCGGGGTGAACGACTTTTGCCCCTGCGGAGGGTCTCCCCTGAGGGCCAGTATGTTCTCAAGATTTTTTTCTTTGACGATTTTAAGATAGGCGGCTATCTCTTCCCTGTCGGCTCCGACGCATGTGAAATGAACAAGTGGTTCGATTTCGTGGCTGTCCCTGACCTTCAATGCAATATCGAGCGTCTTTTCCCTGGTTGAGCCGCCGGCGCCGTAGGTCACGGAAATATAGCCTGGTTTTAGAGCGGACAATTCTACGAGCTCCTTCCAGAGGTTTATTTCTCCCTGGGGTGTTTTCGGGGGGAATATCTCGAACGATATGGTAAAACCCTTCTTGTACCGGTCGATTAGTCTCATGGCTGATGCGTAATCCTTGTAAAACGGTTGAAAATTCGTATTATTTGCTATTTATTTGATGGAATGATCAGGGTACCAATATCGAGTGATAAAATGCAATAGATTTTTCTTTTATGAGGTTTCAAAATCGTCCCCCCATTCGCCTGACTTTCATTAATTGTTTTGTAGCTTTTTTTGAATATGAAAATAGACTATTAATTTCTTGACAATTAACCAAATAAATATAATACTTAATAACAATACTAATTTATTCTAAATTGTGTTGATAACTTTCCGATACATATAAAGTAAAGAAGAATCTTCCTAGATTTCATGGATGAAATATAGCATTTGAATAAATAGTGAAGAGGAGAACTATGAAAATGAGATTCAAATTTTCTGTATTGTCGATATGGATTGGATTATTAATATTCTTCGTCGGCAATGGAAGCATAGATCTTAACGCCCAGCAGCAGGGCGGGGACATGGAAAAGGCCGCGCAGACGGCCGAAACCCCGAAGAAAAAAGTCGATGGACTGGTCATTGACTGGTTGAACGACTTCGAATCGTGCGAGGATTGGAGGGCTGATTCGACCTGCCCCTTGGGAGAAACAAAAATTAGAAAAATACCCGGGAAACCCCGTCCCGTCAACGACAGGGGTCAGTTCGTCAATGAAAACGGGGAACCCGGCGAGTTTGCAAACGAGCTTACCGATGAAAACGGTATTTCACATAAAAACGAATATGTCATAGGCGTAAAATCCTACTTCCTCGAAAGGGGATACGACAGAGTCGAAGTTTTCCCTCCGAACGAATATATCGTGAGGGGAAAGGCAAGGGAAATAAAAGTATGGGTGCTCGGCAGAAAATTCCGCCACACCCTGTATGTGAAACTCAGGGATTTTCGCGGACATCTTCACAAGTTAAAAATCGGGCCTCTGGACTTCTGGGGCTGGAAAGAGTTATCCGTTATCATCCCCGGCTGGCTTCCTCAGTCGGCTAGTTATGCGGTTCTTGATAAGAACCTTCACTTTGTATCCTTTTTCGTTGAAAGCGACAGATATGAGGTTCCCGGTACTTTCTATTTCTATCTGGATCAGTTCAGGGTCATCACCGATCTCAGTGAATTTACCGGCGACGAGTCCATCAAGGATACCTGGTAAAATTGGTTAACGCACGGAAGGGAGGCTAAAATAATTATGGTCCATAAAAAAGCATTATCGTTCATATTTATACTGGTTGCGGCTTTCATACTGGGAATTGTCAATCCGTATCAGGCGGATTCGAAGATCATCACCAATGTCCCGGCCGATATCAGCGATGAAGAGCTGAAGGCTCTTGTCATCGACGATTTTGAAAGTGCGCAGGTCGGCGAACAGGGCTGGACGATCAAATCAGAACCCCGCAAGTTTGAGAGCCAGGAAACCGAGAAGAAGCTTAAAATGAAGGATCCGGTTCCCGTTCTCGATATGAAAATAATCGACGGCTATCCCAATGACATGGCTGTCGAAGAATGGTCGCTCACCGGCCAGGGTAAAAAGAAAGAAAAATGCCTCGGCGTGTTCTTTCAGTTCAGATATCCGGGGACGAATTCGGTCCATATTCTGGCGCCTCCCGAACTCGAGTGGAAAGACAGGACGCCGGTTCTGACCTATAATCCGAGCACCAGGAAGGACGAGCAGGAAAGAGGAATTCAGCTGCCCGGCAGGGCCAAGGCCATTTCGGTCTGGGTGCATGGGCGGGGAAATCCATATTATCTGGAAGCCTGGCTGAAGGATTACCTGGGGAATACCCACATCCTCAAATTCGGCTCGGTAAACTTTGTCGGCTGGAAGCCGTTGAAAGCAGATATTCCCATTGCAGTACCGCAATCTTATGAATCATATCCTCAGACAAGGGTGACTAAAATTACCCGCTTCGTTCTCCGCGCTGAAGAAAGCGCCAGTCATCAGGAAATGACCGCCGAGACGTTCTTTTCCTTAGACCAGCTTAAGGTTCTGACTGACGTGTTCGAAGTGAATTTCGACGGGCGAGATCTCCACAAGGCTTTCAAGGGAGAGCAAAAGAAAGAAGCGGGCGGCGAAAACGCAAAGTAACCCTGTTTCGTATCAAATTCTGAGCTAACCGCTCTTATATTTTGAGGAAAATACCCATCAGAGCACAAAGATGGGTATTTTTCTATTTTAAAAATCACATTTTTCGGGATGGTGTTATGTCAAAAGAAAAGGCGCTTGAAAGGCTGAACTCGCTATTTAAAGAAGAAGTATGGGGGAGGATCGAGCCAAAGGATATCGGCATCTCAAAATTTAAAATCCTTGATGATCTTTTTAACACCATCGTCTCCGAAGGGCTGATCAGCGACGCGGTCTCTGCGTGTAAAAAACACCTGGAGGAACATACCAGTTCCATCACCGCAATCTATCTTGTCGGCCTGTGCGGATATCAGACCGAAAGTATCGAGGACCAGGTCCAGTTCAGGAGGCTTATCGACATATTCACGCAGAGCCATAAGTGGGCCGTGCTTGAAAAGATTTCTGAAAAAATACTCGAGTATGGGGAAACCAGCAACGCCCTGCGCTCACTGGCTTTGAGCCTCGAAAGACAAGGGAGGAGCAGGGAGGCGATTCCAGTACTTGAAAACATTCTGAAAATTGACAGGTTCGACGCCGACCTGGCCAAAAAACTGGCGTTCGCGATCATCGAAGACGACGAGGAAAAGAGCATACAGTACATGAAGCTCTCGATCGAAGGCTTCATCAAAAACGGCAAGTATGACGAGGTTACGAGCCTCTGGAACAAGCTGATAAGCGTGTCCTGGGAGGACATCGCTTTTTTTGAGAGAATCGAGCGTCTGCTCGTGGAGGCCAAGGAATTCGAGCTTGCGGCGAATCTCTTGAAACAGCTCCTTGCAAAATACAAGGACAAGGAGAATCCCGACCAGAGCATCGAGCTTTTAAAGAAGATTCTCGAGTACCGGTCCGACGACACCCACGCCCGGAAGGAGCTTATCGATTTTTACCGGGTCAAGTACGGTACGCATTCACAGTTCGAGCAGTTCATGAAGCTTTCCCGGCTCAACAGCTTCAAGAACCCGGTCAAGTACGCCATACAGGACTTTGAAAAAAACATCTACTTCGACAAGGGGAACTACGCTTTCCACAATTCGTGGGGGCTCGGCAAAATAGCGGATATCGACAGCGAAAGCATAGTGATAAATTTTACGGACAAGCCCGAGCACAAGATGTCCATCAAGATGGCGCTTCAGTCCCTGACCCCGATCAGCAAGGACCACCTTTATGCCATGCAATTCGAAGATCCCGAGACCCTGAAGGCCATGTTCGAGGACGATTTTATCGAATTTTTCAAAATCCTGATCAAGTCGTACAACGGCGAAATCATGCTCGAAGACATCAAGAGGGAGCTCATTCCGAAATATATTGACGCGAAATCCTGGAGCAAGTGGTGGACCAGGGCGAGGACTGCGATCAAAAAGGACCCGCTCTTCGGAGTATCGGACAAGAAGAAAGATCTCATATTCCTCAGGGACAAGCCCGTCACGTTCGCAGAGGAGCTGCTCAACAGTTTCACCAAAAATGCGTCATTCAGCCAGAAACTGGACGCTGCCATGGAATTCATCAACAACATCGAGGTTGAAGAAGGTGCGTCTGTCGCCCCATATCTCATTGACTATTTCATGGATGAGGTGCGGGGCGCCTCGGCGACCAGACAGATCCTCTCGTTTTTCATTTTAAACGACCTCGCCAGGTATACCGATTCATCCAAACTGAAACTTGAACCCATCAAGGAGAGGATCATCGAATACATAAAGCAGAGCCACGACCTGCCCCTGATTTCGATGAAGATAAGCTCTTATGACTATAAAAAGGATTTCGTGAATCTTATCGAGGAGTCGAGGGAAGACTGGCCGCAGGTTTTTCATGAGCTTCTGTATGAGACCCCGGTCAGGATTCACAAATATATTCTCAACAATCTTATCAGGGCGCATTCGTATACGGTCATCAATATGTTTATCGACCGGGTGATAACCGGCGCGAAGCAGTACCCCGAGATTTTCATCTGGGTCTCGAAGAACCTGTTTACAAAAGCATGGGATTACCAGTGGCTTGACTTCTCATGGGAGGCCCTCACGGTGGCCTATTTTCGTCTTATGAATGAGTTGAAGAAAATCGAGATCGAGGGCAACAGGCTCAAGAACATCATGGTGGAAACCCTGTTCGAAAACGAAGCAACGGTCATCAAGGACATTATCGAAAGATCGTCCAAGCCTTTTCTTGCGAAACTCTACGATCTTTTCAGAAATATTTCCTATATTGAAGAAAGCAGGGGAAGCAAGTTCTATTCGATCATAAAAGATCTCAACCCTGATTTTCAGGCGGCCGAAACCCCGGGCGGCGATTGGGAATACGATACGGAGCGCCTTATCGTATCGCAGGAGGGTTACAACAAAATGAAAGGCGAGCTGGAAAGACTCGTCAATGTCGAAATGCCGGCCCTGTCCCGGGAACTCGCCGAAGTTTCGGAGGCGACCGGGGACATGCGGGAGAATGTCGAGTATAACGCGCTTATGGAAAAGCAGGCCACCCTGGAGTTGGCCATTAAAAAGCTCGACGAGGAAATGAAAATCGCATCGGTTCTCCAGAACGACTCGATCAGCATCGATGCGGTGAACATCGGTACCAGGATTACCCTGGAGGACGTCGAGAGCGGTGAAGCGACCGAATATACCGTGCTCGGCCCCTGGGACGCGGATTTCGAGAAGAAGGTGCTGTCTTACCGTTCTCCGATTGCAAAGGCTGTTCTTGGAAAGAAGGTCGACGATATGGTGGTTTTGAATCTTGGCGATGAAGGAAACAAGTTCAGGATAAAAGAAATCAACAAATATAAAAATTAGCCGGCGTACGGACAGGCCTGTTTATCCGGCTGCAGCGTGTCCGGTGCGGGTCAGAAAATGTATTTGACAAAAAATCACGCTGATATTGATAGTACATTGGAAATTATGAATGCCGCGATGGCGGAATTGGTAGACGCGCTAGGTTCAGGGTCTAGTAGGCGGACGCCTGTGAGGGTTCAAATCCCTCTCGCGGCACATATTTCTCCTGCTTGTTATCGGTAGAATTCGGTCTCTCTTCCTGAATACAGCAAAATCGGCGCTCAAGCCCGTGTCGCGGCGGGGGATTTCATGTCCCAGGATAAATTGAAACTGAAACAGCATTTCGACAGGCTCTCCGTGGATATCGGCACGGGCATGTTCTCCCTTCAGATGGCCCTGTCGGATTTTGTCTTTGAGCTGCTTGGCCTGCACGAGGATCGCCAATTGCCGCTCGATCTCTCCGTACCGCACCTGGAAGGCGACTCATACGCGATTATACATCTCACCAGAATTTTTTTCGATACCGAGCAGGACCTTGTGTATGTCGAAGCATCGTCGGGGAAAATAATCTGGGGAGACCTGAATATCCTGGCCCAGGACATCATCGCCACATATCTACATATGCAGTTTACCGCGGACAATATCCTGGGCGAACTGTCCTGACATTGTTTCTTTTTTATTCTTGTAATATTATGCTATGCTGTTATAGAATATGAACTAGCCTGGCTTTCATTTTCCTTGAATGGCCTTAAAAAAATGGTTATTATTATTCATCGTCACACTTATCCCGAAACTCATTTTTTCACTTGAAGTTCGGAGCTTGAAAATATGACCACACCGAAGTTTGACAAAGTGGGTATTCTTTTTTCAGGAGGACCCGCGCCAAGCGCGAACGCGGTGATTTCATCCATAGGGCTCAACCTTCTGGACAACCATGTTCCCGTGATCGGTATAATGCGGGGATACGAATTCCTTCAGGATTTCAATAAAAGCTATCCGAAGCTCCGCAAGGACCTGCACTACGGGTATGTCACGCGCGAAATAACCAAGGCCAGAAACAGGAGCGGCGTTTTCTTGAGGACCTCCCGCGCCAATCCCGGGAAAGACATCAAGACTATGGAGGATCTGAACGATCCGGAAAAAAACGTGAGACTCAGAAACATCCTCGACGCGTTCGATTATCTGCAGATCGGGGCCCTCATCTCGATCGGAGGCGACGATACCCTCAAAACCGCAAATTACCTCTGGCTCATGGGATTTCCCGTGATCCATATCCCGAAGACGATCGACAACGATTATTACGGCATTGCCTGGACATTCGGCTACTGGACCGCGGTGGACGTTGCGCAGAAGATCCTGCTCAACCTGAAGGCCGACGCACAGTCGACCGACAGCTATTTCATCGTGGAGCTCATGGGCCGCAAGGCCGGATGGATAACCTACGCGGCCGGTGTCGCGGCCGAATCCATCCTCATGATCTCTTCCGAGGACATCGAGGGAGACACGCTGGACCTCGACGAGCTGGGTGAGAAGATCGCGGATGTTATCCTGAGCAGGGAAAACGACAGGAAGCCCTACGGGGTGATAGCCGTATCCGAGGGGCTCGCCGACAAGCTCCCTGAGGGAATGAAACCCAAGGCGACCGACAGGCACGGGAACCTGCTCTTCAGCGAAGCCCACGTCGCCTCCCATCTTGCCGAGATAGCCAAAGCGAAGTACAGGGAAAAAACGGGGATAGATGTAAAGATCACGGCCAAGCAGATCGGTTATGAAATCAGGTCCGGGCATCCCACCGGATTCGACGTGGTGCTCGGAAGCATGCTCGGTTACGGCGCTGCGAAGTTCTATATGGAGAGAAATTTCGGCGTGATGGTTTCAGTGACCGATAATTTTGACATCAAGGCTGTGCCGTTTTCCGAGCTGATCGACAGCAAGACCCTCATGACGAAACTCAGGGACGTACCGCGGGGCAGCGATCTGTTCACGTTGAAAGAGAGCCTGTCATATAAGAGAAGTCTTTTTGATTGAATAACTACAGATCGGGGATTCAGATATTGCACAGGGCCATGTTGATGAGTATGTCGTTGAGGAGGTCCTTTGCGTCCTGGCTATCGGGAAAAGCTTTGACGAATTCCAGCGCGGTTATATAGGCGATGTGAAGCATGTCATTGTCCATGTAGAGATTGATCAGATTGTAATAGATTTCCTCTATCTCCGAATCGTTCTGGAGCGCCTGGTGGTAGTAGTATATGGCCCGGTCATAGTCCTCTATCTCCCAGCACACCCCGGCGATGTTCGCCAGCGTGATTGCGTCATTGGGATTGTTTTTAAGAGCCTGTTCGAGAACCTGCTTGGACTCCTCGAATTTGCCCATTTCACACAGGGTTATGCCGAGGCCGTTGACGATGTCGAGATCCGTGTTATCGATGGACATTCCCATGCGGAAAAGCTCGTACGCCTGCTCGTATTCCCCCTGCTCGACATACTCATACCCGATGTCGATAAGAAGAATCGGGTTGTTTCTTAGCTCGGACAGCGTTTCCGGGTTGGGGAGGCCTTCTTTGAAAAGAAGATTTTTGAGGTTGTTCTGTTGCTTGATATCATTCATTCTTCTTGAATGTCCTTATTTATAGGATGATTAATTCAATGGAAATTGTCAATAAAAATATCCGGCTGGTGGGAGTGCATGAAATTTAGCAAAAAAAACATTAATTTTCTTGTTGACTGGGCCAGCTTTCATGAATAGATGGTTCGTTAAAATTTGTCTTGACTTTATTTTCCTGTTTCAACGCGATTTATCCCACTAAGTAAGGAGATCTTCGATGTCGAAAGAAAAAATATTCTGCGCTAACTGCCAGAGCTGTATTGTCATACGCCAGTATGAATCCGAGCCGGACAGGTATGTTCTGAGAGTCAAATGCCTGAAGAAGAAGTGGGTCAAAAGATCGGGAGAGGAAAAACTTTACAAGTATTTCACCGTCGCGCGCCGAATCATGGATGACTGTGAATACTATATCGAATCCGGCGAGCTTTTTCCCTACATAAAAAATCTCAGAAAAGAACTCCCCATCAAGGATGAAATTTATTCAACCAAGGATGTATGATCATGTTTTCCGGGTTCAAAGGCGGTATCCACCCCCCTGAAAATAAGCATGTCGCCGAAGATAAAGCTTTCACCAACCTGCCTGTCCCGCAGATGTGTTACATCCCGCTGAGCCAGCATCTCGGCGCCCCGGCCAAGCCGGTGGTCGAGGTCGGTCAGACCGTGACCGAGGGCCAGCTCATCGCTGAAGCCGGCGGGTTCGTCAGCGCCAATGTTCATTCCCCTGTGCCGGGCAAGGTCGTTGAAATTAAAGAGATCAACACGGTGAATAACAGGCAGATGGCGGTGGTCATCGAGGCCGAAGGCGCATTTTCGTCATCGGCCCAGCCGAGGCAGACAGATGACTGGGAAAAGCTTGCTCCGGAGGAAATACTCAGAAGGATACGCGAGGCCGGAATCGTCGGTCTCGGCGGGGCCGCGTTCCCTGCTGCGGTCAAGCTTTCGCCCCCGAAAGACAAAAAGATAGACATCCTGATCGTGAACGGGTCCGAGTGCGAGCCGTATCTCACTGTCGATGACATGCTCATGCAGACTTTCCCCAAAGAAATAATCGACGGCACGAGAATGCTGATGAAAGTCCTCGGTGTGACCCGCGCTATTATCGGTATCGAGAACAACAAAAAAAAGGCGGTCCAGGCTTTGAAGAAAACCCTGGCCTCGATGAGCATCAAAGAAGATATCGCAGTCAAGGCCCTTCGCACCAAATATCCGCAGGGTGCGGAGAAACAGCTGATATACAGCCTTACCGGGAAACAGGTCCCGTCAGGCGGCCTTCCCATGGAAGTGGGCGTGGTCGTGCAGAACGTGGGCACCATTTTTGCGGCAAGGGAAGCGGTGGTTTTTTCGAAGCCGCTGTTCGAGCGCTACATCACCGTTTCCGGCAAGATGATCAACAAGCCGGGCAATTACAAAGTCCGCCTGGGAACCAGGATATCCGACATCGTCGAGGAGTGCGGCGGCCTGAAAGGCGAGCCTGCCAAAATTGTGATCGGCGGCCCCATGTGCGGCCTCTCCATTCATTCGCTCGACATACCTGTGGTAAAGGGAACGTCGGGCATTCTGTTCCTTTCCAAAGACGAGGTCAAGACGGGCGATTTCTCACAGTGCATCCGATGCGGGAGATGCGTCGCCGCCTGTCCCATAAACCTCGTGCCCTGCGATCTCGGGAACGCGGTTGAAAAGAACAGGTACGACCTGGTCGAGGAGCTTCGTCCGCTTGACTGTATAATGTGCGGGTCATGCTCATACAGCTGCCCGTCAAACCGGCCTCTGAGCCATTTCATCAAGCTCGCCCAGGCCTGGGTCAGAAAACAAAAAAAATAACCGGTGGCCCCGTATGACTGACATTAAAGAAACCCAGGGTCTGATCCTGTCAAATGCGCCGCATATCAAGACCGGCGATTCGGTCCAAAAAATCATGTGGCTTGTGGTGGCCTCTCTCGTTCCGGCGGCCGCTTTCGGCGTTTACACGTTCGGGCTGCACGCCCTGGTTCTGATCGCGGCCTCCATAATTTCTGCTGTCGCGGCAGAGGCGCTCTATCAGGCCCTGCTGAAAAAGAAAATAAGCGTGATCGACGGGTCGGCAGTGATCACCGGGCTTCTCATCGGAATGAACGTTCCCCCGACCGCCCCGGCCTGGATGGTTGTGATCGGCTCGTTTTTCGGTATAATCATCGTCAAGCAGGTTTTCGGGGGGTTGGGATTCAATATCTTCAACCCGGCTCTGGGAGCGCGCGCATTCATGATGGCTTCATGGCCCGTGTATATGACGACCGGATGGGTCCCGTTTTCCGGATCGAATGTTCTCGCCGGGGGAGTCCAGAACGCGGCCGGTCTTCCGCAGCAGGCCTTTGACGCCATAACCCAGGCCACGCCCCTCGGCGCGCTCAAGGAAGGGCCCAAAATCCTCCAGGAGATGAATATCGGAATCGGGCAGCTCCATGACTTTCTGTTCTCGTCATCGATGATCAAATCGCTGTTCATCGGCAATATCGGCGGGGTGATCGGCGAGACCTCGGCCCTGTTTCTGCTCATCGGGGGGATTTTTCTTCTTGCGCGTCGCATAATAACGTGGCACATCCCGGTGTCCTTCATCGGAACAGTGGGGATTCTCGCTTTCGCGTACTACTCCGCCGCAGGCCTATCATGCCCGTGGATGGCTGTCCTGTTTCACCTGCTGTCGGGCGGTCTGATGCTCGGCGCCTTTTTCATGGCCACCGACATGGTTACTTCGCCGGTTTCGGCCGCCGGGATGGTAATCTTCGGCGTCGGATGCGGAGCCATTACGTTTATCATACGCATATGGGGCGGCTATCCGGAAGGAGTATCGTATTCGATCCTTCTCATGAACGCGGCCACGCCCCTCATAGACAGGTTCACCAAACCTCGGGTGTTTGGCGTGAAATAAATTTTTCCCGGACCGGATGGAGTGATTCATGAACAACATCGTAAAACCCACACTCGTTCTGGGACTGATCGCCCTGGTCGCATCCATGGCGTTGTCCCACATCAAAAAGATCACCTATCCAAACATCCTCAAACAGGAAAAAGAGAAGCAGGAGCGCGCCCTTGCAATGGTGCTTCCCGGTTATGCAGTCGGCGATAAGGTGACGGTGAAGGTCGACGGCGGCGATTTTTCTTACTGGCCCGCGCACAAGGATGAATCCGGTGCGGTAAAAAAAGCATATGCGTTCATCACGTCGAGCACCGGTTACAGCGGCGACGTCGTTTCCATGGTCGGCGTGGACGAGGCCGGGACCATCCTGGGGCTGTCGATTTTGCAGCAGGGCGAAACCCCTGGTCTCGGGGCCCGCTCGGTCGAGGTGGCGAGCAAAAACACCTTCTGGCAGACCATAACCGGAAACGCGAAGGAAGAAGGGGAAATGTCGCCCTGGTTTCAGCAGCAGTTCACCGGGCTCAACGGGAAAAATAAAATTACTATAATCAAAAAAGGCGACTGGGACCCTTCTATCAAAGACGAGCTCCTGTCCCGGAACGCGATAACCGCCATAACCGGCGCGACCATAACCTCGCGCGCAACGATCAAGGGCGTTGAAAAAGGGATGGATTCCCTGGCAAAAGCCCTGGAGGCCGCGTCGCAGGCCGCTCCGGCTGGCGCGCAAAGCATTACGGGAGGTGCCCGATGAAACAGTACTGGGAAGAGCTGACCAAGGGTATCTGGAAGAAGAACCCCATCCTCATCATCGGCATCGGCATGTGCCCCACGCTCGCGGTTTCGACCTCTATCTCGAACGCGCTGTGGATGACGCTCGCGGCCACGATCGTGCTTGTCTGTTCCAATATACTGGTTTCGATGGTCAAGAGTATCGTGCCCGGGCATATACGTATCCCCATATTCATTACCATCATCGCGGCCTTCGTGACCATCGTCGAGCTGACGCTCAACGCCTTCCAGCCGGCAGTGTATCAGGCGCTCGGGATATTCATCCCTCTGATCGTGGTGAACTGCATCATCCTGGGAAGGGCCGAAGAATTCGCTAACAAGAACGGTATAATATTCTCCGCGCTCGATGGAATCGGCATGGGACTCGGTTTCGGCCTCACGCTGACGGTCCTGGCCATGATCAGGGAGATTCTCGGCGCCAACAAGCTGTTCGGGCTGACGCTCATCCCGGGAATGGAGCCTTCATCCGCCATGATCATCGCCCCGGGCGCCTTCTTTACGCTTGCTTTCATGCTCTGCGGAATGAACTACATCAATTCCCGCAAAAAGGAATAGGACCGGGGGACTCCATGGAAATAAAGGTGCTCTTTACCATTCTCATAAGCACGATATTCATCAACAACTACGTGCTGTACCAGATCCTCGGCCTCTGCCCGTTCCTCGGCGTATCCAAAAAACTCGATTCGGCCCTCGGCATGGGGCTTGCCGTCATATTCGTCATGACGCTGGCCTCGTTCATAACGTACCTCGTATACAAGTACATACTGGTTCCCTATGATATTACCTATCTCCGCACGATTTTTTTCATCCTTGTCATCGCCGCGCTGGTCCAGCTGGTCGAGATGATCATCGAGAAGACCTCGCCGGGCCTCTACCAGGCGCTCGGAATATTCCTTCCCCTCATCACGACAAACTGCGCGGTCCTCGGCGTGGCGGTGTTGAACATCAATTCGGGGTTCATCGACGCGGAAATGGGCCTGCTCAAGTCGGTCATCCAGGGGTTCGGCGGCGGCGTCGGATTCACCCTCGCGCTGCTCCTCATGGCCGGCATCAGGGAGCGCCTCGAGCTCGCCGAAATTCCCGAGAACCTCAAGGGACTCCCGATAACGTTCATCATAGCAGGGATCATGGCCCTTGCTTTTCTCGGGTTTTCCGGAATGAAAATCTGACCGTATCCTGATAGAGCGATGGAAATAACGAAACCCGACGTAACCCTCCTTGCGGCGACTCCCAGGGCCGAAAAGCTCATCGAGGAGGCCGGTCGCACCTGCTATCTCTCGCTCGACAGGATCACCGACGACAGCGAAAAGAACTTCATCCGCAAGAGCATCAAGAACGGCCACCTGTCGATCCTGGAGCACGCATCGGCGAGCTTCCGCATCAGGGGCGCGTCCCGCTCCTTCACCCATCAGCTGGTGCGCCACCGCATCGCGAGCTATTCCCAGCAGTCCCAGCGGTATGTCGACGAGACCGGGTTCAACTATATCATCCCGCCCGATATCGAGAAAGACCCGGCGTCCTCGGCGATTTTCAGGGAATGCATGAAGCAGGCGGAAAAGGCCTACAACGACCTCCGGAAGGCGGGGATGAAGAAGGAGGATGCGCGTTTCGTGCTGCCCAACGCGCTTGAAAGCGAGATCGTCTTTTCGGCGAACTTCAGGGAGCTGCGTACTGTGTTCTCGCTCAGGCTTGACCGGGCTGCGCAGTGGGAAATCAGGCGCGTGTGCATGAAAATGCTGAAGATAATGCAAAAGGAAGCGCCTTCGGTTTTCGGGGATTTCATCGTCGACGAGGATTCAGTGACCGCCAGATCCGAATTCGCCTGACCTGCGCCTGCGGCCCGCCACGGATGTTATTTAAGCGCGATGTTCATCTCGAGCTGCCCCATAGGGCTGTAGAGATTGATTCCGAGCGTGGTCTGTTTGATCATCGTGATGGTGAAGTCCTTGCCCTCGACCACGGTCGGGGTCGTGATCTCGATCGTCTTGCCCTTCGTCGCGAAGAGGTTCATCGCGTTTCCGGTTATCATGTTCGCAAGCTCGCCGATAATGTCCTTGTATTCGCCTTTGATCTGTTCGGGCGAAAGTCCCGGCGCCAGGATTTCGGCGATTTTCGTCACCATGTTGAATCCGAGGCTGTAGACCACCTCGCCGGTCACCGCCCCGGTAATGCCGATTATTATCGAGACGTCCATCGAAGGGATCGGGCTCTCTTTAATGATGAGCTTGCCTCTTCTGAGGTCGACATTGAGGATCGATTTGAATACCGCGCTCGCGGCCTCGAGGAATGGATTGACGAATTCTGCATTGATGTTCATTACGCACGACCAGCCTTTATGGTATATTCGTGTATCGGTTATACAACCGGGGCGGGGTCTTTTTCGATTTCGATCGAACCGCCTGACCCGTGATTACTCTATAATAAATCGCAATAATTATCAATCAGTTTTTAGATTTTTTACTATTTTGGATTTTTCATGAAGGTCCTTCATGAGATTGGAAGTGACCATGTTGTATGTCTCGCCCGAAATCCTTTCCTGGATTTTCTGTTTTTCCTCGGGGGACGGTGCGGTCTTCGGGGTATCGAACCTCACCGGAGAAAAGACGTATAATCCCGCCGATGACTCGATGGCCCTGGATGCCTTTCCCTTTTCGATCGAGGCGCATTCCTCGATGAATATCGAAGAAGCTGCGATCGCGGACAGGTTTCTGTCTTTGCTTCCTTTTTCATTCACTTCACCGCCGGGTTTGAACACATCGGAAAGAACCGGAGCGCCGCCGAGCATCGCCGCCGCTTCGGTGAAGCCGCCTTTTTTCAGGGCGATGGCGTTCAATGAATCGACAAGCCCCTTCTTGAGGCGGTTGAATTTGTCGTTTTCGATTTTTTTGCTGATCCGCGGGCGGTCGGATTTGGGGTCTTTTATCTCTTTCTTGTTTTTCGCCATTTCGGCGTTGATCTCGTCTTCGGTGACCGCAAGCTCGTTTTTCCATCTTTTCTTCAGGTCGATGTCCGATACGTACGCGTACTGTATCCGTATCGACGAATTGTCGGCGATGTATTCTGTGCTGACGTCATCTGCCGAAACCGCTATACCGGTTCTGATGAGGGAGATGTAATCGTCTTTGAGGATGTCTTTCCTGAGCATTTCATAGAAGCCCTTGTTGTTCAGATGGTTGACTTCCCTGATGCGCTGGTATCTGTCAGGATCGAATTTTCCGGTTTCAGGATCCTTGAAGGCCTGTATATCGTTTCTGATCATGTCGGCGATCCTGTCGTCGCTCACGCTCAAACCGGCTTTTGCGGCCTCCTGCAGCACCATGATGTCGCCGAGGTAGTAATTCAGGATGAGGTCTTCCATGTTCTCGTTCTTGATGTGGCCGAAACGGTTGTCGCGGTACCTCAGGTAGTCCAGGCGGTGAACCTTCTGGCCGTTAACCAGGGCTATGATCGAATTGTCCATTCCGATACGGGACATGAAGTCGGGCATGCCGAAGGATATGATGATTATGAGCGCGAAAAACCCAATGATGGTATAGCCAACTGCCTTCATTACCGGAGATTTGCTGTCGAACATTGTCTTTCCTCTGTATGAATTATCAAAATTGCGCGGCCAGGATGCCGGAAATGCGCGAAAAAGGGAATTTTTTCAGCCCGATTTTTCGGGCATTTCAGCTTCATCGATGAGCATGACCGGGATTCCGTCTTTTACGGGATATCTCCTGCCGCATCCTGTGCAGACGATTTTTTCGTTTCTCATGTCGTATTCGACGTCCCCTCTGCATGCCGGACAGGCCAGGACTTCCAGTAATTTGGTGTCAATCATCGTGTTTACCCTCCGGGGCCCCTGATTCTAAACCGAAGCTATTAATTTTATATATAATTTATTGCGTCAACTAAAATAATAGTATCATTTTTTTAAGTCAAAACGGTATTATTAATCTGTGGGCGTGTTTATTGCCTCGCAGAAAATCTCTATATCTTGTCTTTAACGGCTGAAATTTACCCGATATTATAACAAGACCGTCCCGGGAACGGGTGCTGATATCGGTCGATGTTCCCGGTTTTTTCAATATGAGTATTAATTTGATAAATCAGAAGATATCCGGAAAATATATAATTGAACAAAAAATCGGGGAAGGGTCGTTCAGCGTCGTTTATCTCGCCAGGGACCTGCAGAGTGAAAACAATAAATATGCGGTCAAGATACTGAAAGAAAACAGTATAAGCTCCCGGACCGAAAACATCATAAGGTTCAATTCGGAAATAGCCGTTGCGGCCCATCTCGATCACCAGAATATAATCAGGATTTTTGATTTCGGAAGGTTCCAGGGCAACCATTACTTCATAATGGAATATGTCGAAGGCGTTTCGCTTGATGATTATATGAAAACGATCGTCGCCTTCAGCACCGAGGAGGCGGTCCTCATCGTCAGGCAGATATGCGTGGCGCTTGACTATATTCATTCCCGGGGCATAATCCACAGGGATCTCAAGCCGAGCAATATCCTTATCCCCCGTAGAGAGGGCTCGGGCCGATTTGAAAAGCTCAAACTCATCGACTTCGGGCTCTCATTTATAATGGAGTACGGGAACATCGGGGAGCTTGAGGCGATAACCGGAACCTTCGCATATATTTCCCCTGAACAGAGCGGCCTCATTAAAAGAAACATCGATGAAAGGAGCGACCTGTATTCCCTGGGCGTCCTCTTCTATCAGCTTATCTCCGGAGAGCTGCCTTTCAAGGGCGAAAGTATAAATTCGCTTCTTCACATGCACATCGCAAGCAGGCCGGAATCCTTTCACCGTGCAGCCCCGGGGACGCCGGAAGTCCTGGAAAAAATCGTTTTTAAAATGATGGAAAAGGATCCCGAAAAGAGGTATCAGAGCGCCGCCGCCATAGTAAGGGACCTTGACCTGTATATGCTGGGCTACAGGGATTACGCTCCCGGAGAAAACGAGAAGGTGCTGCGCCTCTATTACCGTCCCCGTCTTGCGGCGCGCCGGGCCGAAATGGAAAAGCTTTACGGCCTGTACAACCGCGCCGCGAAAGGCGGCGGAAGCATATGCCTGATCTCGGGGGTCGCCGGGTCCGGCAAGACCAGGCTCGGCGAGGAGCTGCGCGAAGCGGTTAATACCGGCCAGGGACTGTATCTTTCGGCCAAATGCTACCCTGCCATGACCGGCGCGCCGTACAGCGTAGTCAGCGATCTGCTGAACACCTACCTGATGATTTTCAGGAAAAGGTCTGAATCTGAGCGCAGGAATATCATTTCGATGCTGACCGGTGAACTTGGCGAACTCGGCGGCATAATCACGCAATTCAACCCGCTCATGAAGGAGCTGTTCGGGGAGTGCCCGGCGATCGTGCCGCTCGATGACGACAGGGAGACCCGGCGTTTCCTCGCGACCTTTGTCAGATTCGTCATGCTGCTGGTCAAAATGGAAAGGAAGGTTGTTATCCAGGTCGATGATCTCCAGTGGGCGGATGAAGGCAGCGTGTTGCTGCTGAGAGACATGGCTGCGGTTGTCAGCGAAGCTCCTCTTCTCCTTATATGCACCTACCGGAGTGACGAGGTGGGCCCGGACCACAGTCTCTCCCGCCTGATCTTGAGTTCGAAGGAAGAGCTTCGCTCCATCGAGGAGATTTCGTGCGAGCCTCTAAACGAGGCTGGGACCAGGGAAATGGTCACCGGCATCATGTACCGCTACGATAACGAAGATCTGATCGGAGACATCACGACATTCATCTACAGAAAAAGCGCCGGGAACCCGATGATGACGATCGAGATCATCCGGCAGATGATCGATGAAAAGAGCCTCTATTATGAGGACAACAGGTGGTTTTTCGACCGGGCCCTTGCCGAAAAAACCGGCATCCCTTCAAGGCTGATCGACATCATCATTAAGAGGATGTCTCTCTTCAGCGAGGAAGAGAAATACATCCTCTCTCTGGCTTCTGTCTTCGGACGAAAGATTGATATGCAGTATCTCTTCGAAATCCGGTCAGAGCTCGACGCAGAAGAATCACCGGCTGACCCGGCCGGCGGGACCCAGATCATCTCCCTGTGGGAAAAAAGAATCATAGCGACCATCGACCGGGCGATCGGCCTGCAGGTCCTCGAGCAGGACGTTTTCGGGGAGAGGATGCTGATGTTCTCACACGACCGGATTCGGGAGGCGCTTTATTCAACGGTCGATGAATCACGCAGGAAGACCATCCATCATGCGATCGCGC
>JAKLIV010000049.1 GCA_022709405.1 Spirochaetota bacterium | reverse complement strand
AATACATGAAAAAACGCATAATGCTGATCACCGATTCAATGGCCATGCCCCGCCCGGGCGTGCCCTATGAATCCACCTGGGTCTATCTATTGAAGCAGGAATTCCCGGATTACGACATCATTGACCGGCCTGCACGGGGCGCGACTGCGCTGCGTCTCGTTACCGAAGGCGGCGGCGGCCTGGACTTGCTTGAACGGTACGCTCCGGATCTGGTGATCATACAAATTGGCATGGCCGATTGCGCTCCCCGCCTTTTCAAGAAAAACGGCCCTGAATATTTTTTTATGAACAGGATGCTGTCGGCCGGACTCCGCAGCAGATACATAAACTTCGTGAAGAAACGAAGAGTAAGAAATCCATCCCTGACCGAAACCTCGCCTGAAAATTTTCAGGCATTCATGTCAGGCTTCGCCGGCAGGGCGGCAGCCTGGGGGACCGCAATAATTGCTGTCAAGATAATCCGGCCAGGCTCGGAATTCATCGCCAAAAGCCCGCATATAACCGAGAATGTGGACAAATTCAACGCGATCCTTGATTCGATTGAGGCTGAAAATATCAACTTTCACACTATTCAGCCCTTTGAGAAGAATTATGACATCGATGCGATATCACTGGACGAGCTCCATGTCAATGACGAGGGGCATAAAATCATTTTCATGAAATTAAAAGATTCAATTTATGAGCTGACCGATACGAAAATCATTAGTGGATGGGAGTGTTAAATCCCGCTATCACTTAACCGGACATATATGAGACCGCTCGAATACCTCAGAACCCGACGAGAAAAAAGATCAGTCAGGCATATCCTCGGTAAAATCGCCCGAACCACGGTTTTCAAGCTTGTAGTCACTTCGCTCGCGGTCCTTGTATCCTTCGCGTTAATCGTCGTGATCATCGAAAAAAATCATGTAAGCTATACCTATATCGAGGGCCGGAGGGTCGAAGACCCGGCCAATTCAAGCAATATCAGAACATTCGGAGATTCCATCTGGTGGGCCTTTGTCACATCGACGACGGTCGGATACGGCGATTATTATCCGAAATCTACCGCTGGCAGGTTTGCCGGCGTTCTCTTGATGTTTTTCGGCGTGTCGCTGGTCGGCGTCATAACCGGTAATATCGCATCGTGGCTCGTAAGTAAACAACTGAAGGAGGGCCGAGGGTTGAAGGAGCTCAGGCTTAAGAATCATTTTATCATCTGCGGATGGAAAAGGGAAATGGGAGAAGTCCTTTCAGGCATCATGGACAGGAACAGGGACTTCACCGCGTCCGGAATCGTCCTCATAAATTCAGCCGAGCAGCAGGAGATCGAGAACCTGAAGGCTGACAAGAAATTTTCCGAGATCAATTTCATCCACGGGGATTATATCGACGAAAGAGTCCTCAAACGGGCCAACCTCAAAGGCGCTTCCCGCGTTCTGATTCTTGCCGATGTCCTGGTAAAAGGCTCCGTACAGGAGGTCGACTCCCGTACGGTCATGTCGATCATCACGATAAAATCGATATCCAAAAGCATCTATACCGCAGCCGAGCTGCTTGATGCGAAATTCGAGCGTTACCTCAGGTTCTCAAACTGCGACGAAATCATACTTTCGACCCAGTACAACCGCTCGCTCATCGCCAATGCGTCCGCCGGAAGCGGAGTATCCCATGTCATCAGCGAGCTTCTGGACGTCCATACCGGGGCGACAATCAATACGCTCGAGATCCCCGATTCATTCGTCGGCCGGGCATTCGGAGACCTCTTCGATCACTATCTGTCAAAGGACAGGACTATTCTGATCGGCCTTCTTGAAAACACGGGAAACTTCTTCCAGAGAAAAAAAGAGGCCATCCGTGAGGCGCAGAAAACACCCGATATCTCCACCCTGGTCGACAATCTCAAGACCGTCAAGAGCCTGGTGGCCAATCTGCCGATGATCAATCCCCGAACGGACTACATTATCAAGAAATACAGCCGCGCGATAATCATCGAGGGGAGTTCGGCCGAAAAACCGGCTTAAAGGAAAGGTAATCCATGGCTGCTAAAGAATCACTGCATACCGATGACGTACTGAACAAGCTGAAAGAAGTGGAGATATTCAGCATGTTTGCCGGTCAAAGAGAGGTCATCGAAAAAATCGAGGGACTGTGCACGTTCAGGACATATAAAAAAGGCCAGATTATAATCGAAGAAGGGAGTTACGGGGACGAGATGTACATTTTTCTCAACGGGACCCTCGATATCCTGAAAAAAACCCTTCAGAACGAGAAATACACAGTAACCATCTTCGATGCGGACAAAAAAAGCGTGCCTGTCGGTGAGATATCGCTCATCGACAACGATCGCCGTTCTGCAACGGTGATCGCGCGCACCGACTGCCGCTGTCTTGTAATGAAACGGGAGAGCTTTATTTCTTTCGGCGACGAGAATCCCCGGCTGGGGCTTGCGATCACACGTGTCATTGCAAGCCAGATCAGCTCCATGTTCAGAAAGGCCACTGCCGATGTGATCACGCTCTTCTCGGCCCTGGTCGAGGAAATAGCTGAAATCGAGCAGTTGAATCAGTGATATATTCGGTAGGCTATCTGGCTCAGCCGCGCGAGTATGGAATAGGCCGACCGGTCCTTCACTAAATGACTGCCCTCCTCCACCCTGCGAATATAATCATGCATCATGTCCAGCTCCTGGCCGTCGATCCAGAATGATCCGCAGCCGGGGCAGTAATCTATGATTATATCGGAAAATTCCATGAAGTTGATTTTTTTCATTATCCTGTTGTCGCACGAAAGGCATTTCGCCGCGGGAAACTTGTCCTTGTGCTCCCTGCTGTCTATGGAAGAAGATTCAACATCGCCGTGACTCTCGTCCAGGAGTTCGTTGAGCTGGTGCCGGTGCACCCATAAACCTCCGCATTTCCCGCAGGCATCAACCGGGTGGTTTTCAAACATTTTCCTGGTCAATTCCACTTTACAGCGCGGACATTTCATGGATAAAACTCCTGCCAACTGGTATATATTAATTTATCCACAGAATCAGCCATAAGTCAACCATTTATGTGCTTACCGGTACAGGGGGAAGGTTATTACGAAAACAGCGCCCTGGCCTTTCAAGAGTTCGAGGGAGCCCCTGAGCTGGCTTTCCGTCAGGATTTTTACAAGCTGCAGGCCGAGGGTGTCGCTGTTCCTGACGTCCACATCCGCAGGCAAGCCCACGCCGTTATCACCGATATACATTTCGATCATGTCTATCTGCCTGAACTTGATTTTCAGGGTGATCTCGGGCGTTCCCGAGTAGGATTCGGGAAAGGCGTATTTGAAAATATTGGTAACGAGTTCGTTAAGGATCAGGCCGCAGGGAATCGCGTTCTCGATGTCGAGATAGACCTTGTCGAAATCATTTTTCACGACGATGTCGGGTTTTCCACCCCGGTGCATGCTTAAAAGCTCGTTGACGATTGAACGCGCGTAATCACCGAAATCGATTTTCGACATCTCGATCGCATGGTACATCTTTTCATGAACCAGCGCCATTGACCTGATCCTGTTCTGGTAGTCGCTGAAAATACCGAGCACGTTCTTGTCGGATATGTTTGCGCACTGGAGGTTCAGAAGGCTTATGATTATCTGGAAATTGTTTTTAACCCGGTGATGTATTTCCCGGATCAATATTTCCTTTTCACTGAGCGATTTTTTAAGTTCCTCGTCGGCGGTCTTTCTCTTGGTGACGTCCATGTATGTTCCGACCGCGCGCAGCGGGTTGCCGGATTCGTCCCTTTCGAATATCTTTCCCCGGACCTGTATCCAGATATAACCGCGTGTCCTGCTCTGAACCCTGTACTCCGCTTCAAAATTCGGCGTCTTTCCATCGAGGTGATCCTTTATCGCTTCAAGTCCGACTTTAAGATCATCGGGGTGGATCAGCCCGACAAGGTTTTTATAATCAGACGGGATTTCATCAGGGCTGAAACCCAGGAGATCTTCCCACGATTTGCTGAAAACGACCTCGCCTGAACCGAACTTCCAGTCCCACAGGCCCTGTTCGGCGCCGATCAGGGCCATTTCAAGTCGACGCTCGCTTTCAAGCAGGCTTTCGGCCGCCGTCTTCTGCGCGGTGATATCCTGACTGATGCAAACGAAATATATGATCGAACCGCCGCCGTCCCGTACTGCAGAAGCATTGAGACGATGCCAGCGCCAGGAGCCATTGAAATGCCGCAACCTGAATTCGACTGTCCTGTTCGGCGTGCCGCCTCCACTAAGCTCGTTCATATATTGTTCCAGAAATGCCGAATCCTCCTCATGAACGAATGAAATCAGCGTTGCGCCGAGCGTCCCGGAAAGCTCATAGCCGAGCGAGCGCTCCCATGCCGGGGAAACGAACGAGATAAATCCAGTCGGGGTAATGGTGAAAATGATGTCGTTGGCGTTGTCGATGATGTTATGAAGGCGTTCTTCACTGTAGCGCAGCGCCTCGAGAGCCTGCATGTTTTCCATGATGTCCTGCGACAATCCCACATAATACAGCACTTTTTTATTATCGCCGTAAACCGGAGCGCATGTCACCCTGTGCCACAGCCATACTCCGGTCCTGTGGCGGATCCTGTATTCGATGAGTATCTCCGCGGTCTTTTTATCAAATGCCTGCCTGAACAGGTCCGCATCCCCGTGATGGATATATTTGAACCACGAGGTTCCTATTGATTCCGGTATGGCATACCCGAGCATCCTTTCCCATGCCGGAGAAAGAAATGTGATGTCGTATCCGGTCGAAAGCGTGAATATCAACTCATTGGCGTGTTCGATGATGCTTTTCATCCGAAGCTCGCTTTTTTCGAGCCGATCGTAAGCAAGCTTCTGGTCGACTATGCTCTTTTTGAGTCTCAGGCGCATGATCGAATGGCTGGATGAGATGAACAGCGACATTATCACTCCGACTGTCATAAAACCGTATTCGGTGAGATAGGGCGAGTTCACCATGTTGATCATCACGAGATAGTCGTTGACGCCGACAATCATGAAAATAATAAAGATCCCCAGCACGGGCTTTATGCTTCTAATCTGATATTGGTAATCAGTATAGCTTTTTTTGTAGTTCATTAAAAGGACATAGAAGAGATATATGACTGAAGCGAGGATGAACAGCGCGTACAGGTTGCAGAAAAATCCGGGATGCACTTCGTAGAATGAAAAGGCGCAGTCGAATATCCGTATTTTTTTCAGTCCGCTTCGCGCCGGATTGTAAATGACGTTATCGGGAAGCAAAACCAGCAGCGCCATCATGGAAGCGATGGCAGGGGTAAACAGGTTCCTAAATTTTTTTTTGCGGTGGGCGCTGAAATCGATGACAAACCAGATTATAAAAATCACAATCATGCCAAGTGACAGGAGCTGCATCTTCTGATAAAAAATGCTGTACGAGTATCCCGTTGAACTGTAGAGAAAAAAACATGTCAGATCGTACAAAGAGGCGCTGAAAGCCGCGAGCGCGAAAAAAAGCAGGTACCTTTCACGGGTATAGAAATAATGGAAAAAGAAAGAGCATGAAATGAAGAAGGTCACGCCGAGGATGATGAGTATCGGGAGAGAAAGCCCTCCCAGACATATCGTTCCGGCAATGATCATTTTTCAGCTTTCTCTTTCGGGGGCCAGTCCGGCGTAGTGTTTGCTTTCCCACGGGAAAAGGGCTTCGGCCCTCTGGAGCGCGAATCCTTCAACTTCGTCGAGCCATCTCAGAAATGATTCCTTGAACTGACGGCCCTCCGGGGTGAGCGTATATCCGTCTTTGTTGCTCAGCTTCTGAATCAGCCTGATTCCGAGGATCTCCTCGGTTTTTTTGATCTTTCCCCAGGCGCCGCGGTATGACATTCCCATTCTCTCGGCCGCCTTCTTGAGCGAGCCGCACTCCTCGATGTTCTCAAGAAGCTGGGCCCTTCCCAGGCCGAAAAAAACGCCGTTGTCTGATTCGAACCATAGATGCAGCCGTATCACGGGATGTTTTTCATTGAAAACGGTCTTTTTGTCGCTGTTCTTTTCCATTTGGATCCTGTCGGCATTAAATATCGGCTGCGTCGTCCGGGTCGAAATATCCAGCACACGCGAATATAAGCATAATCCGTGAATATGCTGGAGAGTCAATTATTTTTGCATTCTAAGGGTTATTATCATGCACAAGGCGGTTCGTGCAAGAAAAATACTTGTTGAAAGGAATAATATCATACTATAAAGTATAGAGTTGTTGCAATACTCATTTGTCATTCCGGCCGAAGCGTAGCGAAGAGCCGGAATCCATCTTTTTTGAATGGATTCCCGCTGGAGCCTGTGCCCGCGAAAGCGGGTGCGGGAATGACCATTTTCCTATTTCATAGGTATACACAGTTTTGCAACAAGTCTGATACTTGATGAAAAAATCTGATTGATCGAAGCCGAGAATGATGCCACAGCCCCTGAACAAAAAAATCAACATACTCATCGTCGACGATGAAAGGACCACCAGAAGCTCCATCAACAGGATCCTTTCCAAAAATAACCAGGCTTTCCATTTCGACGAAGCCGAAAACGGCAAGGCGGGGCTTGCCGCAATATCTGAGAGAAAATATGACTGCATCATCCTCGACTACCTGCTCGAAGACATGAGCGGACTTGATTTCCTCGCCCAAATGGAGAAAATGGGCTTCCCCGCACCGGCCATAATGCTTACCAGCCACGGCGATGAAACGCTGGCGGTCAAGTCCATCAAGTCGGGCGCGTACGACTATCTCTCCAAGACGATCCTTTCCCGCCCGGATTTCTCCGACATCATGACAAGGGCGATATTCGACGCGGTCCAGCAGTACGCTCTCGACCAGGAAAAGAAAAGGGGACGGATCGTTCTGGAGATGAGCGAGGAGCGGTACCGGAACCTTATCGAAAACTCCGACATTCTGATCATCCGCTTTTTTTACGAGGACCGGATCATCAATTTCGTGAACAACGGATTCTGCAGGTACTTCAACGTTAAGCGGCATGACGTCCTCGGCGAGACGTTTCTGAACCTGATCCCGGAAAAGGAGCACATAAGGATAAACAGCCTGATCGATTCGCTCAACAAAGACAAGAATCACGGCCAATACGAGCTGCACACAAAGACACAACAGGGCGACCGCTGGCAGATATGGACGTTTCAGGCGATCTTCGACGAAGCGGACAGCATAATCGAATTCCAGTGCATGGGCGAGGACATAACGGACCTCAAGCAGACCGAGTTGAAGCTGAGCGACATGCTCTACAAGGTCCAGGAACTCAAGAAATCGCAGGACGGGGATTATTTCCTCACCAGCCTTCTTCTCGAACAGCTGAGCGGAAACTGCGCCAAAAGCGATTATTTCGAAATCAGGACCCTCGTGGTGCAGAAGAAGAGGTTCGCTTTCAGGAAATGGATTAAAGAGATCGGCGGAGATATCTGCTATACACAGAACATATCCCTGAGGGGCGTGCCATATATACTCTTCCTCAACGCCGATGCGATGGGCAAATCGATCCAGGGCGCAGGCGGGGCCCTTGTGCTGGGAGCGGTCCTTCAGTCGATCATCCACAGAACTAAATTCTCCTCCTTCGAGCAGAGCATGTATCCGGAACAATGGATACAGGACGCATACACCGAACTGCAGAGGGTCTTCGAAAGCTTCAGCGGAACGATGCTCGTTTCCATCGTTCTGGGAATAATCGACGAAAAAACCGGGATGATATACTACATCAACGCCGAGCACCCCTGGACCGTGCTCCTGCGCGAAGGCAAGGCCTCTTTCATCGAGGAACAGCTGCTGCTGCGAAAGCTCGGAATCGACCCCGACTACTCGGAACCGCTCAAAATCAAGACTTTCCGTATGGATAAAAAAGATATGATCCTGATCGGTTCCGACGGCAGGGACGACTTCCTCATTCTCGACGGGCAGGGAGGTTCTTCGATAAACGAAGACGAGCGCTATTTTCTTTCTCTGGTCGAAGAATCCGGAGGCGACATAGACAGGATACACCACATGATCACCTCCATGGGCGAGCTGACCGACGATCTTTCGCTCATGAGCATAGCCTGTAAATCGAATGCGGTATTCCGGGGCGGGCATGACGACGGTGAAATCACCGCTGCGCTCGCCGAAATCAGGTCCATCGAAGCATCCGGCGACACCGCCGCCGCCATCGAATCATGCCGAAAGGCGCTCGAACGATTCAAGGGCAGCGGCAGGATCCTGAAAAAAATCATCGCCCTGCTGATGAACAAAAAGAAATATGAAGAGGCCCTCCCCTACTTCGAGTCCAGGGACGCGGTAAATCCAGAGGACACCGAGAACCTGTACTTCTATTCCTATGCCCTGTGGAAATGCGTCAAGTTCAAAAAGTCGGTCGAGCTCGCGGCCAGGGTCACGCTCAGGGATCCCGGCAACGTCAAATACCTCATTCACCTGGCCCGTGTCCTCATAGGCGTCAAAAACTACATCGAGGCCGACAAGGTGCTCGACAGGATACTGAAGAAGGAGCCGGATAACGAGAGAGCGCTGAAGCTGAAAAAATTCCTTTGACTCCCGGTCGCCCGAAAAAAATGTTTACCGGCCCGGACCTGCATGATACCTTGGACTCAAAAATCTCAGGGATACGAAAATGAATCTGAGCGATATATTTTACAGCCCCTCTCTGCGGCCCTTCATGGCGAGGACCTGGCCGGACGGTAGCCCGAAAAAAATATTCCCCGCGGCGGCGTATATAAGGTACCGCGAATCACGGCTTCATGAAATCCGCGAATGCGTTTACATCGCGCATTCCCGTCGCGAACTGACGGCCAGGGTCAGGGAGCTTCACCGCGTGCAGAGCTCGATGGGACTGCAAATCAACGTACCGTTTGAAAAGGCCGAAAAATCGGGCGCATTTCTATCCTATTCCCCGATCAGCGGCCCGTTCAGGGTCCTGACCGATTCGGTCATTCTTGAATCGACCGGCGAAAGAATCCCTCTGAAAAAAACGCGCTGGATCGCGCATGAGAAAAAAAAATTCGAATTTTGAAAGGAGGCGACGATGCGAAGCGAGATAGTGACCACTGGTATAACATTCGGAACTGCACTTGCCATAACGATCAGCTACAGCGCCAACCATTCCGTGCTGTGGGCGATCTTCCACGGTCTGCTTTCGTGGATCTACGTGATATACCATGTCATTTTCCATTAATAAGGGCGCGGCCGGACTCTGCCTCGCGGCCGGGATACTGGCCTGCTCGCCCGCGGGTTTCAATACGACCGCGCAGTTGCCCGGCACATGGCAGCAGACCGGGCGAAAATGTCCGGCCGACGGAGAGTGTTCGGTCAGGGAGACGTCACTCACGCTGACGATCAGGCCCGACGGTAAAGTCATACTCAGATCCGGCGGCCACAGCGGCGAATTCCTGCTCGCCGGCGAGGCTTTCTATCGTATTTATTCCCCCGACCGCCGGTTGGCTTTTTCGTTCGAAGTTCTTTCCCTTACCAGGAAAAAAATGACCATTCTCCTCTACAACCACAACATGCAGAAGCAGGACACGTATTCGTTCAACAGAATAGCGGATATCGGCGGGATCTAAATTTTGATGTAATGTGATGCAGACCGCCATTAAGCGGTCTGCATCACGAAATAATCAATGCCTGCCGGCAATCATGTCATACAGACGCAGCAGAGTATTGACATAGCCGAATTCATTGTCATACCAGAAATTCAGGTCGAACATCGTGTAGGAGTTGTTTCCCCGCTTTGACGTCCTTCTGTGGGTGAACAGCGAATCGTAGATGGTCGAATACGGGCTTCCGATCACGTCCGAGCTGACGAGCTGTTCTGTCGAGAACTTCATAACCTCGGGGTTCTTCTCGCTGTATTTTTTGAAGACATCGTTCATATAGTCATCGTCGTATTCACCCAGCAGCGAGATGTCCATGATTACGATGGATGCCGTATTTGTCGGCACCCTGAGGGCCGAGGCCTGCGAACCGATGCCGAGCTCCCTGATCTCGGGAATGACCTCGATGACAGCCTTGGCTGCTCCTGTTGTGGTGGGGATTATATTGTTCAGGATGCTGCGCCTTTTCCTGGTGTCCTTGTCGCCCGATTTGGGGACATTGTCGAGGACGGCCTGCGAGTTGGTCGCCGCATGCACCGTGGTCAGCGCGTACGAGATGAACTTGTCTCCGAAATGATCGACAAGGGCCTTGATCGCCGGCGCGCAGCAGTTCGTGGTGCACGAAGCGTTCGAGATCAAATTGTGCTTCGAGCTGTCATACTTGTCGAAGTTGATGCCGCCGACAACGGTCACGGCGTCGTCGGGCATGGCCGCCCCCTTGTTCTTGATCTTGAAGGGCGCGGTGAGCACGACTTTTTTCGCGCTGCGGATGTGGCCCCTGAGCGAATTGTCGTCGTTCGATGTCGGATCGGTTATCTTGCCCGTGGTCTCGAACACCAGCTCGACGCCGTTATCGGCCCAGGGGATGTTGCCGGCCACACGGCATTTCGGATCGTTGACCCACACTATCTTGACGCCGTTGAGATATATATTGTTCCCCTTGATTTCGACCCTTTTCCCGCTCTGGAAGCCGAACAAAAATTTGTCGTAGCCGCCATAGGTCGAATCATAGGCCAAGTAAGTCGCCAGGTCTTCCAGGGACTTCCCAATCTCTCTTCCGGTCGAGATGACGATCTGTTCCTGTTCCTTTCTACCGGAAAGCATCCATACAAGAAGCTTGCCGATCCTGCCTATCCCGTTGACGCCAACAGGCGATTTGAGGGAAATGTTACTCATCTTCATCCTCCTAAAATTTATAATATGTCCCTGAAATCAGAGACTTTTCTTTCTGGTACGATGGTGCCCCAGGTACACGTGTCCCGTCGAGCCGTCGATCGTCAGGAAATCCCCCTCGCGGATAAAGATGATCTCCCTGGTGTCGTCGCGCTTGATGATGGCCTGTTTCTTCTCATCGTCGATCTTCATCACCGAAAAATCGCTCACGCCCGATTTTTCGAGCCGCCTCATCTGGAGCACCGCATGCGAGGTCATGCCGCCGATGCATGTCAGGATGCCGTCGGATTTCTTGAGCCCGATGACGTCCTCGGGATTGGTTTCGGGCCTGACCAGGATGATCTTGTCCCCCTTCGATTTCTCCTTGATGAAATCGATGTGGTCGATGTCGAAAACGACCCTGCCCGAAACAGCGCCGCCCGACGCCGCGAGCCCCTGGCCGAGAAGGTAGCGGCTCAAATCGGCCGGGGATTCCTCGAGCTCCTCAATCTCGAAAATGTGTTTTGTCATGCCGCGGATCTGAAGTATGTACAGCTTCTCGTTCTCGATCGTGAATTCGATCTCAACGTCGTTTCCCCACTTCTGACGGATCGTCGAAACCGCGTCGTACAGTATGCGGTATGATTCCGGAAAAAGCCTCTCCATGGAGGGAAAATCCCTGAATTTTGCGTAAATCTTTTTCTGCTCCTCGCTGATGGGAAACACCTTGGCGACACCGCTGACGATGTCATGTCCCTGCGCCCTTGTCTTGTACTCGCCGAAAAGGCCGATGTATTCGGTCCCGAGATACACGCTGTGCACCACGCCGGTAAGATAATCCGGTGAAAAATTTCCGAAGACCATCCTCTGCAGTATGACCGCGGTGCCCCACTCTTCGGAAATATTGACGTATTCCCGGTAATTGCGCGCGATCTTCGAATACCACGACTGGTACACCCCGATGACCGCATACAGGAGCTGCTCGTAGGGGTCCTTGGGAATCGAGAAACCGTATTCATTGATCACATACCGGTATCTGCGCGTGAGCAGCTCCATCTGCCTGCCGGAGAGCTTTTCCTTCAGCGGGACCCCGGCCTCCTCCTTGGCCTTCGCCATCAGGTGCTCGAAGATGCTGCGGTCCATCCCGTAAAACGAGATCGCGAAATCCTGAATCAGGCGCCGGTAGCAGTCATAGGCGAACCATTCATCCTGGCGTGCGTAATAATCGATAATTTCCTGGGTGATTCCCACATTGGTTATCGTGTCCATGACGCCAGGCATGGAGAACACTGCGCCGCTCCTGACCGAGAGGAGCACCGGGTTGCTGCTGTTTGCGAAGCGCCTGTCCGTGTGCTCGTCGATGAACTTCTTCATGTAATAGGTCATCTTTCTCAGGAAGCGCGGATTGCGGATGTTCCCGTCCCTGATCCGCTTGAAAAGCTCAGATGAGAGGATGAAGCCCTCGGGAACATTGATGCCGCCCGTACCCTCGAGGTTTTTCGCGAAAAGAAGGCCGTGCGCCTTGGCCCCTACTTCCCAGACCGGCGCGAGCACTGTGCCCTCTTCGGGTGGTACCGGCGACATCTTCAAGGGAAACACGTTGTTTTTCTTGCGCTTCATGTTCGGGTTGAGGTTCAGGCAGATTACGTCACCCCTGTTGTACAGCTCGACATTCAGGGCCTCCTTGAGCCTGATGAGATAATTATCGAAGAGCTGGAGAAGCGGAGACTGCATGATCTGGTCGCGCATGAACCGGTCGACGATGATTTCTATGTTCCCGGGCTGGTCTGCTGGCAGGTATTTTTCGGATATCCGGTCAAGTCCGATGTTGTTGATCGCCTCCCTGCACACGAACTTGAATGTCTCATTGAAACGGTCCGATATTTCGCCGTGAATGACCAGCAGGTGGGTGATGATGTCCTTGAGCTGCGAAATCTTGAGGTTCGGCGTCTCGAGCAGGTTGGCCATGATGACCATTTCCTGGTTCGAAAGCCCGTCGACCAGAAAGGCCCTGAAGAAAAGAAGGACGATCTTTTTGATTACGTCGTAATCGAGACTATTCCCCGGCAGAATGTCGTGCATCTCGATCATCTTCTCGAAAAACCTCACCCTGATGAGGTTCAGGTGAAAGAAGACCTTCAGTGTGTCGAATTTTTTCTCCTTGTAAGAACCGTACATCGAGGGAATGCCGAAAGCGATGTGGCGCTTGAACTCGATCGTGTCGACCGGATCAAAGACCTTCGGCGAAAGCAGAACGTCCCTCTTGAGCTCCTGCTGCTTCAGAAGGACCTCGCTCAAAGAGTCGATCGGATCGCTCGCCTTCAAAGACCGGAAGAAGCCGTCCCGTGGAGAGAACAGGTTCTCCCTGGCGTATGTCTCGAGCTTCTCGATGGAGCGCACGTCGGAAAAATTGTACTTGTCGAACAGCATCCGGTATACGTGCAGGAAGGTGATGAATTTCTCGATGTTGACCTTTGAAATATCGACCGTGTCCACGTTCTCGAAGAGCTTCCTGAAATCGTCGTCGGATATCTCGTACAGGAACTTCCAGATCATCGTCCTTGATATGTCTATCCCGAACTTGTTCTTGATATAGTGGAGGATCTTGGTCATCTCCGTGGGATTCTTTGTCCGGAAATACATGTTTATCAAGGCGAGAACGCCGTCACGCTGATCCCGGCTCACTCCCTCAAAATCGCGGGAAGAGGCAAATCCGTTGAACGAATCCTGGTCGACCGCGTTCAGGAAATCCCAGAATTTGAGGCCTTCATGTTCGGGAAATTTTTTCAGGGCCTCGAGGTAGATCGCCAGCGCAGCTTTATCGACATCGAGGTTCACCAGCCTGAAAAACACGTCCAGGTGGTCGTAGACCTCCTGCGGTACCATGCCCGAGACGAGGAGCTTGTCGCCGGTCATCCAGTATTCCATCACCTTCTGGAAGAGCTGCACGGTCCTGCTGCTCGACTCGACGTGCACCTGTTTGCGCAGAAAGTGGATGATGTCGTTCATCTCGTGGTTGGTGTCGATCTTCTCGGTGAACGCGCGGATGTCGCCGGTCGCGCCTATGTCGTGGTAAAAGGCCGGGAAAACCGCCGCGAGGGAGATGATGAGGTAAAACACGTCACCGTACGGGCTGTTGAGCATGCGGGAAATGTCGCGCTGGAACACGTCCGTGTCTTTCAGGAAAACGCCGCCGAGCTTCAGGTTCACGATCAGGGACGCGGCGAGTTTTTTCATCAGCGGCGGATTCAGCTCGATGAGCTTCATCCACGTCCTGATGTTCTCGAGATGGCTCGAATTCACTATGACAGACCAGTCCGAGGCGATCCCCGAAAATTTCGGAAAGCAGAACTTCGACTGCACGAGAATATCTATGAAGTAGTCGATGATGAAGATGTTCCCTGAATCGATCACGGTCCTGCCGATGCTGTATATGGTCGAAAAGGCCGAGAAATAATTGTCTCCCTTCAATACCTCTTTCTGGAGGACCGGCATGACCAGGTCTATGACGCTCCTGAGCAGGTCTATCTGCCTGTTATTGACCAGGGACGAGCAAACCGACGCGACCGTTCGGGAAATGAAAAGCTGGAGGTTTTTGTCAGAGCCGGTGTTGGACTGGATTATCAGGTATTCGAGCAGATAAATGACGGACCTCTCGTCCTCGATCGCACCGTCCTCGATGGATTTCTTGATTATCAGGCATATTTTTTCCCACACCCTCGAGTTGTGGGAAAAATCGATCAGGTCGTCCGCACACGAGATGAGCTGTCCCGGGTCCTCGTCGATGAGCCTTGAAATCCGGGAGTTTCTCTCCCGGTAGGAATCCTCCGAGACCGACTCGAGAAGGGAAATCAGTTCGGATGCGGCCTGGTTGCCGGAAAAAATGCCGCTGATCGCATCGATTTGATCCGCATGCGTCAGCACGATGTTTTTACAGTAAATCGAATACTGCAGACCGAGAAACACGCATATCTTTTTTACCAGATCCGCCTGCCCCATGTTCTTTTCGATTGCGGTACGGCCCAGCGCCGCCATCCTTGAATTCACATGATCGAAATAGAACCCGTCCCTGCTGTCGGCGATCAACAGGTCGATGTACTCGAGCGAGAAAGAAAAAAAACTCTCACGGATACTCCGGTAATTCTCATTTTTCGGATCGAGGTTCTTGATGACGAATATATAGCGGTCTATGAAAGTGTCGCTCGCCCTTACAGCCGATGCCTTTTTCCGAATGGTCGCCTCCATTAAAAAATGGAAGAGTATCGGCAAAACCCGTTCAGTATGAGGCGGGATATCATAAAGGTAGTCATACAGGTAGGCCCTGATACCGGCGATCACGAATTTCCAGTCGATGTTCGGGTGTTCCAGTTCCTGGATAAGACCGGTCACCTTCTGAATCGCTCCGACTTTATCGCCCAGGGGCAGGAGCAGATCGTTGAGGTCAAAGGATTTTTCTGTATTCATGGTGACCGGGCCACCGGATAATGTTTTTACCGGGATCATGTCCCATTTTATTATTTACGCCTTATAAGTCAATAATAAAGTATGGAGCCTGATTCCTCCGAAAACGGCATATCAGGGCCGCGTAAACAGGGTTGATCGGCAAGAATGACGACCAGCCGTAAAACGTATCGTTATTACGAAATTCGACGGCTCGCTGATAAATCGCTGACAGGGGGAAAATCGGTTCGTGGACCGGATATATAATCGGTTTAAAACTCCGGATCAGACGTCCTTGAGAACCTTGAGCCGGTTGAGCTCGCTGACTTTGCCGATCAGTATCTCATCGGTTTTCGCCAGGCGCTGGGCCAGGATATGCACCATCTTTGCCGCGAAAACAGGGTTCTTCAGGAGAAAGGCCTTGAGCTCTTCGACGCTGTCGATATAGGCGAGCTTCACGTCGCCCGCGGCTATCGCGTCAGCGCTGCGGGGAGTGTTGTTGAAAAGGGATATCTCGCCGAAGAAATCCCCCTTTTTGAGCTTCGCGACGACGATGCGGCTGTTGCCGTCGGAAAGAGATATTTCGACTTCACCCTCGAGTATGATATACATCCTCTGCTCGGTCGTGCCGGCCTTGATGATCTTTTCGCTGCGCTGATAAAAAACGATCTGCTTTGCCACGGACCCTCCTGCATGAAACCCGGCTTTCGTCGATGCTGTTCCGGTGTTTTACTATATTGTCGGTACGGGATTTACAGAAATCAACGCTAAAAAGATACGGGCCCTTCCCCGGCCTCGGAGGTCCTGTCCCTCCTGATTTTCACGAGGTACAGGAACGCCAGCATCCCCAGGACGATCCATACGATCTGCCGCGCCCTTCTCAGGATCGAGACCGTGAGCCATGTCGACGAGCCGGGCACCTTTATGAAATCCATCATCACCTTGTTGCCGTATTCCTCGATGCCGAGCTGGCCCGGGATGAACGAGCCCATGAACTTGAAGAACGTCACCCCGACCGAGATCGCCAGGCACGAAAGCACGGTCGCCTCGATCCCGAGGAACGAAAAGATAAGCCAGTATTCGAGGACCTCGGGCAGGCGATGGACCACCGAGCAGATATAGGCGAGCAGGAAATCCGTCTTTTTCTTTCTGAAAAAATCGACCAGTTCGCGATCGAGCTCGCGGAGTTTCTCGAACCGGGCCGGGTCGTTGTCCCGACCGCGCCTGAGTATCCCGGCCGCAGATATAGCGAGCGAGAAGATGCCCCTGCCGCTGTGCAGGCGATAAAAAATAAAAATTATTATGAAGAAGAACGCCAGGATTCCCGCGATCGCGTGGCCCTTGCTGGCGAGCACGCCGATATAATCGAAAAAGACGAAGACCCCGGCGATCACGAACGTGGCCGCTGCGATGAATGTGATGAAGCGGTAAACGGCGAGCGAGACGATGCTCTGAGTGTAATTCACCCCGTCGCGCTTGAGCAGCACGGCCTTCATGGTGTCTCCTGCAATCACGTTGGTCGGATTGATCTGGGCGAGCGACTCCCCGGCAAGGCGGATCATGAAAAGGTCAGCGAGCGAAACGTTCAGTGCCGGGCCGGGAAAGCAGAGTTTCCATCCGACGGTATCGATGTAGAAGCTCAGGAACATGACGCCCGTCAGAGGAACGAAGCGCCACCCGATGTTGGAGACCTGGCCCCAGATTTCCTCGAGGTTCGAGTTGCTCAGAAAAAAGTATATCAGCGCGATACCGAGGGCGAGCCCTGCCAGTTTGAGGGCCGCCCGTATCTTCGGTTTTGCGCCTTTCTGCGATGCTGTCTCCGAATCCGGGGGCCGATCTTCTGTTGCCATACCACCTCACGCATGCCGTAAATGAATGTGCCTTTATCTCACTATCGGGTGATTTTAATCAACAAAAAAGCCGAATTCGCCATACCGTTAAATATAAGAATTGACAGGCCGGGCTCGCCGGTTAGGTTCATAAACTCTACGTTTCAAATATCAGGGGGATTCGAACATGGCGATCAATTACGGTCTTGCCGGAAAAATTTTCGTGGTCACCGGCGGCAGCAGGGGCATTGGCCTCGAGATTGCCCGCGAGCTTCTGAACCAGGGGGCCGGGGTCGCGATCTGCGGCAGAAAGATGGAGGGGCTCGAAAAGGCCGCGGATGAGCTTGGCAGCCCGCAAAACCTGCATATCGTCCAGGCGCATATTGCGAAACCCGAAGAAGTGGACCGGCTTTTCACCGAAGTGAACTCGGCGCTCGGCCCGGTGGACGTCCTGGTGAACAATGTCGGGATGAACTTCGTGACCCCCTCGGTGGCGGACACCGACCCGGCCACGTGGCAGAAAATCATCGACACCAACCTGAACGGCACGTTCCTCTGCTCGCGAAGGGCGGCCATCGAGATGAAACCAAGAAAATCTGGCAAGATCATATCCATTTCATCGATCGCGGCCCGCAAGGCCTCCCCGGGCATGGGAATATACGGCATCGCGAAGGCGGGGATCGAAATGCTGACCCGGGTGCTCTCGGCCGAACTCGCCCCGTACAACATCCAGGTCAATGCCGTGGCGCCATCAATGGTGCGCACCGATTTCAGCAAACCCTTCTGGTCCAACAGGGAAATCCATGACCATATCATCAAGAGCATCCCCCTCGGCAGGATCGCCGAATCGCAGGACATCGTTCATCCGGTGCTCTTTCTCGCGTCAGGGGGCGCCGATTTTATAACCGGGCAGGTTCTGACCATCGACGGCGGAGCTACCGTACTATAATCCAGCAGGAGCAGCTTTTCACAATGATAACAGCAGGAATCGACATCGGATCAATCACCACCAAGGCCGTCGTCCTCTCCGACGGCAAAATTCTCGGATCGAAGGTGGGTTACACCGGGTACAACGCCGAAAAAGCCGGGGAAGCGATCTACTCTGAACTGCTCAAAGAGCTCGGCCTGGCGCCTGATAAAATAACGCGGATTTTTTCAACCGGATACGGGCGCAACAGCGTCAAATTCGCCGACAAGGCGATGACCGAAATCATCTGCCACGGCACAGGGGCGTATTTCATCAATCCAAAAGTCAGGACGGTCATCGACGTCGGCGGCCAAGACAGCAAGGCCATAGCAATCGACGCCGACGGGAAGGTAAAGGATTTCGTTATGAACGACAAGTGCGCTGCGGGCACCGGCAGGTTTCTCGAGGTGATGGCCCGGGCCCTTGAATCGAACCTCGACGATTTCGGCGAGATTTCCCTAAGGGCCAAGAACCCGGCCCTGATCAGCAGCATCTGCACCGTATTCGCCGAATCCGAGGTGATATCCCTCATCTCCCGCGGAGAAACAAGGGAGAACATCATCGCCGGGATCCACGATTCGGTCGCGTCAAGGGTCTCCGCCATGGCAAAAAGAATCGGCGTGGCCGACCCGCTGATGATGACCGGGGGTGTGGCGAAAAATATCGGTGTCGTAACGGCGCTCGAAAAAAAACTCGGGACCAGAATCATCGTATCGCACGAAACGGCCCAGGTCAACGGAGCGCTCGGCGCCGCGGTCCTTGCTCTCAAAGACTGAATCCGGCCCTGCGGCCGATACGAGGAATCCATGGACATTCTGGATTTGAGGCCCTATGAAACCTGCTCGATCCGCCCTCCGACGGAAAACTACAGCCTGACATTCAGGCTTGCACGCAACTGTTACTGGAACAAATGCGCCTTCTGCCCCGTGTACAAGGCTGGCGCGAGCTTTTCGAAAAGGCCCCTCTCCGACGTGATTGACGACATCGGCAGGGCGCGAATGATCGACGATTACCTGTTCGAACGGGGGTTCGGTATCCCCGTCTACTCCGAGGCCGACCTCGCGCGCGCACGCGGCCTCGTGGAGGAAATCAGGCGGGCCCGCTGGGAGGCGGGAATTCTGGACGACGGGGATGACGAATACGCCGCGCCGCAGGAGGACATGGACCCGCGGTTCCGGTGGTTCATGAAATGGTTCAGGCAAAAGGCGGATATCGGGGACAGCATCAACAACATCCTCACCTGGAGGATCGGGGGATCAAAAACCTGCTTTCTCGGCGACGCGGATTCGCTGGTCCTGAAACCGGGCTTTATCCTCGACGTGATTTCCAGGTCGAGGAGATCGTTCCCTTCCCTGGAAAGGTTCACGATCTACGGCCGCACCCGCACCGCGGCCCGCACCAGAACCTCGCGGGAGCTGAAAGAATACGCGCGGGCCGGGCTGCACAGGGTCCATTTCGGCATGGAAAGCGGTTCCGACGAGGTATTGAAGCTCGTCAGCAAGGGAGAAACCGCGGCCGATCACGTCAGGGGATGCCTCAAGGTGAAAGAGGCCGGGCTTTCCTGCTCGGTCTACGTAATGCCCGGGCTCGGCGGAGAACGCCTCTCGGACCGGCACGTGCATGGAACCGTATCGGTGATCAATCAGTGCGGCCCCGACTATGTGAGAATAAGGACGCTCGAGATATTTCCCATGACGCCGCTCGAGCGGATGCGCGAAAACGGCGAATTCATCGAAGCGTCGGAGGAACAGGCCGTGCGGGAGATCAGGGCCATGGTCGCGAACATCACGGCGCACACCGCCATCTTCAGCGACAGCGCGTCAAACCTGCTCGACATTTCCGGCGAGCATCCCGACGACCGGGACTCTATGCTCGAACGGGTAGACTCCTACCTCGCGATGGACCCCAGGGAAAAACTCGAGTTCAGCCTGAAGTCGCGTCTCCAGTCATTTTACGGCCAGTATGGCGCCATCTCGGACGAAATTCTCGACAGCCTTGAGCCATATATTGCCGGAGGAAGCATCAGGTTCGCCGCCATGCCTGATACGGATCTGCAGAAATCCATACGCCTGATCCGTTCACGTCTCATGCCCTGATACTGGATGCAAAAAACACGATCGATTTATTATTTTTGATAGAGAAAAAAGCGGCTCTTTATTAACGTATTTTTTTATCGAATAGAGTTTTTTTCCTTGAAAGAAACCGTTATACAGTATATATTAGCATCTAACGGCGCGTGACATAATGGAAACGATGAAAAAAAAGATCATGCTCGTAGAAGACGAGGCCATAACCGCACTGGATATGGCCAACATGCTAAAAAATATCGGCTATGACGTCGCCGCCACAATCGCGTCAGGCGAAGAAGCGGTACAAAAAGCCCCCGAAATAAAACCCGATCTCATTCTCATGGACATCATGCTTTCGGATGAACTGGACGGCATCGACGCGACGAGACAGATCAAGGAAAAGATGAACGTCCCGGTGGTTTATCTGACCGGAAACGCCGACTCCAGAACGTTCAAGCGGGCCGGGGAGACAAACCATCTCGGGTACCTGATCAAGCCTGTCAGCCGCGACAACCTGAAATCGGTCCTGTCAACCGCGCTGCAAAGGCACATCCTCCAGCAGGAACAGGCGCACGTATAGATTCAAATCACCTCGATTAACGGATTTGCACTTTCGCTGACCGCAGCGACAATCGATGCCTCAATCCCATTGTCGGTCAATTCACGAACGAGATCATCCGCCCGGGCCGAGTCAAGGGATATGCAGAGCCCTCCCGAAGTCTGCGGATCAAAAAGAACATCGGCGAGCGCCCGGTCTACATTCGGGCCGACCGAGCAGAGCCGACCGACAAAATCACGGTTGCGGTACATCCCTGCCGGAATGAGTCCCATGCCGGCATAGTCGAGAACCCCGGGAAGCAGGTGAAGCGACGCTGAATCGACGGTTATTTTCATGCTTTTCCCCCCGAGCATCTCCTTCAAATGCCCGGCAAAGCCGAAACCGGTGATATCGGTGCACGCATCGACAGGGTATTTTCTGATGATTTTCCCCGCCTTCATGTTCAATGAAGTCATGGATGCGGCGAACGGCGCATAATGATCGTCCTCTAACAGACCCGCCTTAACAGCAGTTGCGATGATGCCCGTGCCAAGCCGCTTGGTAAGGACAAGCGAATTCCCGGCCCTGATCGTGTTGTTGCGCAAAACCCTGTCAGGGTGAACGATCCCGGTCACGGAAAGGCCGTACTTCAACTCTTTGTCGTCAACGCTGTGCCCTCCAAGGAGCTGCACGCCGGCCAGGTTCATGATCTCAAGGCCCCCCTTGAGAATGCCGGAAAGCCTGTCCAGGGAGAAAAGCTTCGTGGGAAAGCACACCACGTTCAGCGCCGTGATCGGATCTCCGCCCATGGCGTACACGTCAGACAGGCTGTTGCACGCCGCTATCATCCCGAAGGTGTAGGGATCATCCACTATCGGGGTGATATAGTCCACTGTCTGAACGAGGGCAATAGTGTCCGTAAGCCGGTACACGCCGGCGTCGTCGCTCGTTTCAGTTCCTACGATCACCCTGGAATTTTCAGGCAGGGTGATGTCTTTCATGACAGCCTGCAGGTCCTCCGGACCTATCTTGGCGGCTCAACCGGAGCCGCTTACCGATTCGGTAAGCCGCATGGTGTTGAGTTTTGTGATGTCGCAAGAATCTTTCATGTTCGACCCCTTATGTTTAATTCATATTTCACATCTTCTCGATTCTGTCATATTCGATTCCGTTTTTTTTCATGATCTCCTCGGCGACGGGGGCGTCGGAAGACAATATCCGCACGCAGTAACCGCAGTCTGAGCTGAAATTCCTGGGTATGGGTATCATTTTACTATCGATCCCGTTTTTTTTCAGGACTTTTGCTGACCAGATGGAATGATTGGGGGAATGAAAAAGAATAACCGAATATTGTTCCATCAATTATGAACAGCTCCTGTGCATTGATGGAATCCGAAAACGGGCATCTGTCAATATTTTTTTCGCCTGGCCGCCGTCATCGCGAGCATATCATGCCGCAGTCCCGGCCCGCGGAAAATAATCGCTTTAATGACTGCGCTCTCCGCGGACCGGTTGATTGCCGGCGGCCGTTATCTTGACACGGAAATGATATAGTCTTCGCCGTCCTGTCTGATCTCGGCCTTCATCCTGTTTTTTTCAACGCAACGGACCACGTTTTCCTTGGATACATTGCTGTTGACCAGCACATCAAAGGATTCGCCGCCCTCACTGATCGCTTTTTGCGTCAAGACCACCGGCTGCGGGCAGGAAAGCCCTCTGGCATCAATCTGTTTTGCGCTCATTGTTTGCTCCTCATATGGATATTTTTCACGCCTGCATTTTTTCACGCATGGTGAAGCCTATAATCAGGCAGAATATGAGCCCGATGATTACCGCCGCCTGTCCATACATTCCGATGCCGCCTATTTTATATACTTCCTCGACAACGGCGTCGGGTTTCGCCGCAAGGGAAAAGTTGTGCGCGAGACCGGCGCCGACGATCATGCCGAGCACGAATATGCCCGAATCCGCGTCACCCTCGCCCGCCATGATGAGCTGGCGTCCCGGACACCCGCCGGCCAGCGCAAATGCGAGCCCGGCCAGGGTCATTCCGAGGAAATTCCAGACATGAGCAGTGTGGGCGACCGGCTGACTTTCAAAACCAGCATTGAACTGCGCAAAGACGAAGTAATTCATGAGAAAAGCCATGATCAACAACGCAAGCACTCCGCTTGCAAGGTGAATGTCGCGCGCTAAAATTATATCGCGCAGGGCGCCCATGGTGCAGAACCTGCTCTTCTGGGCGATACCGCCGATGAAAAGACCAGCACCGAGGCTGACCCACATATTGGCGTGCATCGATCCCGGCCCCTTCTGGCTGAAGAATATGGGGCCCCCCTCAGAAAAGGACACATTGAATACGAGAAACAGGAAAAGCGCCAGCATGAAAGCCGGGAAGACCCAGCCCGCGGCCTTTTTATTGGCATATGACCTGCCGAGGCTGTATCCGTTTTTCAGGAACAGGACCCCGACAGTGATTCCGGCAATGAGGCCCAGAAGGCCCGTTATCGCGTTGCCGTCTCCGCCGGCAAGCCGCAGGAGCGCCCGCCAGGGGCACCCGAGAAAAACCAGGGCGCCGATCATGGCGAACACGCCCAGGAAAAACCTGATCACCGTGGACGATCCGGCGCGCGGCTTGTATTCCCTGGTCGCCATTGCGATAAGAAAAGAACCGAGCACGAAACCCATGATTTCGGGCCTCAGGTACTGGACCACATCCGCGCGGTGAAGCCCGATGGCGCCAGCGATATCGCGCTCGAAGCAGGCGACGCAGATTCCCATGTTCTTTGGATTGCCCAGGTACTGCAGAAGAGGAGCCAGCGCGCCGATTACCGCGCCGACAACGATAATCCCGATACGGGAAGCAAAGATATTTTTCATTCTCCCTCCGAATAAAATCAATATTATCAATTCATTGTATCTATTATTTAAATATATTAAAATAATTCAATTCATTTTTTGAATAATTTTTTTCTTGATTTCGTGATTCTCTGCATGAGGCTGTGCCAATCAATGGAGATTACTCATGAAAATTACCGACGGAATATACGCCTATGTCTGGACCGGCATATTCGAAAACAACTGCAACATGTTTTATTTCGGCGAGCCGCTGAACATCCTGTTCGACCCCGGGCTCAAGCATTATATCGACATGCGGTTCGACCTGATGAAAAAGGACGGCCTCGATCCTGCCGGGATTCAATATGTCGTGAATACCCACTGCCATCCGGACCACATGGAAGGATCGCTTTATTTCGAACATAAGGGCCCCAGAATAGCCATGCATGAGAAGGAAATCGCCTTCTACAACCAGGAAGGCCCCGCTTTTTTCCGCATGTTCGGCATGGCGTTTCCTGAATTCAAATTCGACATACAGCTGCAGGACGGGTTATGGCGCGTCGGTGATACGGACCTTGAGATAATCCATACGCCGGGCCATTCACCCGGATCGGTTTCAATCTACTGGCCCGAAAAGAAGACACTGGTGTGCGGAGACCTGGTTTTCGAACAGAGTTTCGGCAGGGTCGACTTTCCCGGGGGCGATGCAAGGCAGCTCGTTGAAAGCATAAAAAAGATTTCGGCCCTCGACATCGAGATACTGTTACCGGGCCACATGAATTTTATTCAGGGCAAAGACAATGTCCTGAAGAACTTCCGCGCGATCGAGCGGTACTTTTCGATGATATAACAAGGAGTAAACCGATGAGTCAACTTGAGAGATGTAAAGCGTGCGGTCTGATAATGAAATCATCGAAACGCTACTCGATATGCCCCGCCTGCGGCGTCCCTCGGAGCGCATTCGAGGAATACCGTGAAACCATGTCCGGCCGCCGCAAGCTTATCCTCGACCTCCACCTGCATCCCATAACAGTGCATTTTCCCCAGGCAATCTCCACTATTCTGCTGCTTCTGCTCGCAGCGGATATGGCGTTTTCGATCGATCTTTCAGCCACGATCAGGGTTCTTGCGTTAATCCTCCCGCTCTCGGCAATGGCCGCTTCCATATCGGGGCTCATCGACGCGCACGCCCGCTTTAAAAAACTCACGACGCCGTTCATT
>JAKLIV010000048.1 GCA_022709405.1 Spirochaetota bacterium | reverse complement strand
GGGACCCATCGGCGAAGGATATATATATGCAGCCGTCAACCTCATAGGGCGGACCGGAAATTTTTTTATCGAAGTCAATGGACCACTTCACCGATTTGAGATCGGTTACCGCCACAAGCCCCTGATCATCGACGGTAACGAGATGATTGCTTGCCGAGTCAAAGTGGATATAGGACGACTGAAGATGAGACGACCAGGACACCATGGGGTTTTTCCCCTTGCCGAGCATGACGGGTACGGTCTGCATCGGGCTTTTCGCCGTAATGTCCATGGCGAGTTTCAGATACCCCTCTGCGCCAGCCTCGATGCGGTGTTTACCCTTCGACAGAAAAGCAATCCCATGCGCGATCCGTGTTCCGTCTACCGCGATGGTCGCTTCCGCCGGAGAGACTTCGAAGCGGACCGGAATCACGTCGAATCCGCGGTCAGTCTTTCCGGAATCAATGACGAAATCCAGCATCGCCGCAGACATGGCGAAATTACGGGAACCGGACTTTCTGGCCGCCGGTTCTCCGCCGGAATGGACAAGACTGCCCGACCTGACGCGGCCCCATGTCCCTGCCGCGAGAACTGCTGATTTCTCGCCGGCACCGGGCGCCGATTGAACTGCGGCCCCGCGCATCTTCCGGGAAACGAGAACCTTCCCCTCATAAACTTCATAGCGGGCCCTGCCGCCTGCATATTCGACCCCGAACAGTGTTCCCTTCACGAGGCCGACCGAAACAGGGGTGTTGAAGCGCACATCGTCTCCTGCGGCGAGCTTCATGACATGAACGCAGGCCGAGCCCCTGTCCAGAGAGAAAACGGCCGTTCGCTCGCTTCCGAGTGACATGGTTTCAACGCTCAACGTGCTGTTCTCCGCCATCCTGACGCGCACAAGACCGCCGAAATTCATGTCGACACGGGATTTATTCCCGGAAATGACAATATCCCCCTGCATGAGGCCGCTGTCTTCTGACAGATCAACGCTGTTTCCGTCCCGAAGAAGGGTGACCGTTCCATGGGTTGAGGTAACGGCCGAACCGGACACGGGACCGGTAAAAAACATGACCCTGATTCCGAAAGCGAAAACGGCGAGAACGACGGCGGCGATCCCGGCCGCGAGGGCTGGCCTCGGGAATGAGACGGCCATCCGGCGCACGGCAGAAACGGAGTCATGCCCTTTCAGCCGACCCGGGATCAATTCGGAAGAAAGGGCTTCAGGCTTTTCCTGTTCGGGATAATCAAGCACGGCCCTGTCGAAAAGGTCCGCCAGCTTGCGGGCGTTCATGCCCCTGAATTTCTTCTTTCCGGAAAAGCTTTCAATGATGCTTTTTATTTCCTGTTTCGCTTCAATCATCGGATACAGCTCCCTACCGTTCCCAACTCCGGTCAGATGACTTCTCTTTCCTTGAGGTACTGGGCGATTTTTTCAACGGCTTTCTTCATTCTCCATTTTGCGGTTCTTTCAGAGCATTTCAAAATCTCGGAAATTTTAGCGTAACGCACTCCCTGCGCGTAACGCAGCACAAAGACGTCCCTGAACTTGTCGCTCAGACTGTCGACGGCCCTGTTGAATTCTTTCATGTCCGTTTCATTCAAGTACGTGTCCTCCGGGGACGGACTCCCTTCGCCTTCATCGAGCAGCCTGAATTTTTCCCGTTCGATGAGGGTTTCGCTTTTCTTGTTTTTCTTTATATAGTTTTTACTGCAATTGATCGCTATTTGATAAACCCATGACGAGAAGGCCATTTTCAGATTAAAGCTGTCGATATGGCGGATAACCCTGAGTGTCACGTCATGGAAAACATCCTCCACGTCCTCGTAGTCATTGATATAATAATAGATGACGCGTTTAAGCCTGGGTGCATAGCGCTGATACAGGATGCCAAATGCCTTTTCATTGCCTTTTTTGAAAAGTCTGACCAGGTCTTCATCGCTGAACAGGCTTATGTCTTGCATCTTTGTTAACTTATACCGTCAGTATTTAAAAAAGTGTAAAATAACCGCCATGGCGGTCGTTTTTAGTCGTTTTTCATGAAAAAGTCCAAGTCGCCGCCCTGGCGCTATTCCATGAAAAAAATCTTTCCGATGCTATTGAAAGGGAACATCGCCGGTTATGGCAAGAATAAAATAGACGATAACAGCGGTTTGTTTAATAACATGCGAAACCGGGGAAAAAAAACGTCCCGGAGGGACGCTGGACGTACATATCAATCTGAGAAAGAACGAAGCTTTATACACGTGAAAAAACATCCCCGATAAGCCCCTCGTCAAGCATGGATATGAGCTCCATTGTCTTTTCCTCGAGGGTTTCCATGGAAGCGCCCTTCATCTGCCTGATCTGAAAATACTCATCGGCGATATTAAGGGCGACCAGAATCGCTATCTGGGTCGGATTCGAGCTCGATTTATGGGCGGCTACTTCCTCCATCTTCGCGTTGACGTAGTCGGCAAGCTGTTCGATATAATCCGGTGGAGCGTCTCCGCGGATGGTGTATGTCTGGCCGAATATGGCCACCTTAACCTTGTTCGCCGCCGTATCGTTCATATGCAACCGGGCCCGTTATTATTTTTCATCCTCGATTATGAGAAACTCGTCGTCGTCCTCGATCTTTTTCCTGGATGACGATTTGACGTCCTTTTCGTCTACAATGACATTATCGTCGATATCGTCTATGATTATCTCTTCGTCGTCGTCGAGAAGGATGATCTCGTCCTCATCGCCTTCGCCCTCGACCTTTTCGACCTTGATTTCATCGCCTTCAATGTCGGATTCATCGTCGATGATAATGACATCCTCGTCCTCGTCGACCTTTTTCGCTGCGGCCGGCTTCACCTTTTCGACCCTGATTTCATCCTCGAAAGGCTCGTCGACTATGACGGGAGCAGGCTGAGGCCTTGATTTCGGCCTGGCTGGAGCGTCCCCCGCGGGTATCGGCCCTGACTGCACAACATCGAGTTTTCCGAGCAGGCTGATGATTTTTTTCTCGAGAACTTCCTCTTTGTCCTTGAGCTCCTGAAGCTCCCTGGTGGATTCGTCGAGCTCTTTTCGGATTCTCGCCACTTCCTGCTCTTTTTCGTCAAGGGTAAGCTTGAGGTCTTCGTTCTCGCTTTTCAGCGACTCGTTATCGTTTTCGAGTTTGGCGTTGTCCGTCCTCAGATCGCTTATCAATTGCAGAGCTTTTACCACTCTACTTTCGAGTTCTTCTAGTTGCTGCATTGATAACATGTACGCACCTCCATCTTGGTCCTTCTGTTTAACGCTGCTGTCAGTTCCGCCGAACAATTCCGTGCAGTAGAGCTTTGCTACTATTTTCGGATATCGGTAAAAGCGGCATTAACATAATTCGCAATTTATCATTAATAATAACACCCCGGCCGAATTCGGGCCGGCGGACATACAGGCGTTGCATTAATTTTAACCCCTGATTAATCGTCCGTCAACATATTTATTTGACCGTTCCGCCGGAAGAAATAATCCGGCATTCATGGCGGGAGATTCTGGAGCTCGGTGGACGGGATTCCCCGTCAGAACTGATAGCTGAAATCCACCCCGATGACGTTTTTGATGTAGCCCTTCTGGATGTCCATGAGCGGATTGACCACGAAATAAATCCCGAGGTACACGGCCCTGAGGAAAAAATACCGGAGCCCGGCGCTGATGAGAAACGAATCGACGCCGGCCGCCTCGATGGGAATCCCGGATGCGGTGATTTTTCCCCGGTAAGGCCTGAACGCTCCGTAAAGCTCCACATAGGGAATAAAAGGGTGGATGACGTTGGTATTCACGGCCAGCGACAGGGTGAAATAATCGTTCTTGAGGCGTTCTCCGCTCAGGAAAGTTCCCTCGGCAAAGGGATTCAGGCCGAAAAGCTTGACATAGGTCTCCTCGTTGACCGGATTCAGGTAGAAGCCCCCGTAGAAGTCCTCGTTCCTGTCCTGCCTGAAAGTGAAAAAGATGTTCGCATGGAAGAATACGGTTTTATCGAGGTCGAACCTTGCCGAAGGGCCCAGCGTGATTTCATGATTGCCGAGGCAGAGGTTTCTCCATTCAGGATAGATATAGGCGTCCTTGCCGGTCGGGAACCTGAATCTGAACAGCATCCCGATATGCATGACATCGTTGAAGTAATCGCCGATGTAATACCAGAGCTTCAAAGAGAGGTCGCCGATTTCGGCCCTGTCCATTTCGAACGCTTCCCCGTGCAGCAGATCGAACCTGAACCATAGGGAAAAATCGGTGAGCACGCCGAAACCGAGCTCGATATGCTCCTTGCGGTAAAAATGGCTGACATTGACGTATTCTTCGTGAAAAGCGAGCTCCACCCCGCCCTCGGGGATGGTATACACTGTCTCGGTCAGCGGCAGTGAATACAGGGCCGTCGAAAAAAGCGGAAATAAAAAGAGTGCCGCAAACAGGGCACTCTTTAACCGCTTTCTTCGTTTCATGAAAAGAAGCGTCTCAGGCAGCCTGATTTTTCACCTTTTCAACGATCTTTTTGAAGATTTCGATGTCCCTCACCGCGATATCGGCCAGCATTTTTCTGTTGAGCGCGATACCGGATTTTTTCAGCGCCGAAATCAGGGTGCTGTAGGACATGCCGCACATTTTGGCCGCGGCTCCGATCCTGACGATCCAGAGAGACCTGAAATCCCTCTTTTTGAGCCTTCTGCTGATGTAGGAATGCTGGAGGGACTTGCGTCTCGCGTCCTTCGCGGTCCTGAGCAGTTTGCTCCTGGCGCCGTAAAAGCCTTTGGCATCCTTGAGAATTCTTCTTTTTCTTTTCTGGTGTATTGTTCCCGTTGTCGCTCTTGGCATAATCGTTTCCTTACTTCGTTTGTTTATTCATGATGCATATCGATCTCGCTGATTCAAGCCGCAACGGCCTTATCAGGCGTAGGGAAGCATCCTTTTAATCCTGTCAACTTCGACCTCATTGGTCGTTGTCGTACCCCTGAGTTTTCTTTTTCTTTTGGACGATTTACTCTCGAGTATATGTCTTTTAAAGCCCATCGCCCTTTTCACCTTGCCGTTTTTGGTTATTTTAAAACGCTTTTTCGCCCCGCTGTTTGATTTCAACTTTGGCATCTCACACCTTCCTCACAGTGTTCATTTGGTTTTCTTGCCGCTCTGCGCTTTGAGGCACATGAACATGGTGATGTTCCTGCCTTCCTGAATCGGCTGTTTTTCGACTGTCGCTATCTCTTCCAGGCTCGCCTGGATTTTTTTCATTACCTCGTATCCCAGTTCGGCGTGGACCATTTCCCTTCCCCTGAACATGAGGGTGAATTTCACCTTGTCTCCGGCTTCAAGAAAATCGCGCGCATGTTTGACTTTATGTTCGAAATCATGGGAATCGATGCTCGGTCTCATCTTGATTTCTTTGACATGAATGACCTTCTGCTTTTTCTTCGCCTCTTTCGCCTTTTTTATCTGTTCGAACTTGAATTTACTGTAATCGATCATCCTTACGACAGGAGGATCCTGGTTCGGAGATATTTCCACCAGATCGAGGTCTTTGGCTTTCGCCAATTCAATTGCTTCACTCGTTTTGATAATCCTCGGTTCTTCCCCATCCGCAATAAGTCTGACCATCTCAGACCTTATTTCCTCATTGACCGCGTAATTGTCAAATTTATCTACGTTAGAACTCTTTCCTCGATTAAGCAAAAATGATGTACCTCCTCACGGTATATTTCGAACAGAGCCAGAATTAACCAATACGGTTATTTAAAGCAACAAATTTTTCTTATTTATCCGCCCGAATGGGGGGCCAAAGAACGGAAATCGGTTAAAAAACGGTTCTTTTTTGCACGGCTTCGTGTATCATCCCCTTAAATTCATCAAGTTTCATGCTCTGGGGCTTGTTTTCTCCGCGTTTTCTGAACGAGACCGTGCCTTCCTCGATTTCTTTCTTACCTATGACGGCGATATACGGTATCTTTTTCGTAATGGCGTCGCGAACCTTGTACCCGATCGATTCTCCCCTGATGTCGCTCTCCGCGCGGATTTCATCTGCCATCAGCTTCGACTTGAGGGATTCGACAGCCGCCGCCTCATCCTCTGAGACCGAGAGCAGCATGACCTGCACCGGCGCGAGCCAGACGGGGAACTTGCCGCTGTAATGCTCGATCAGGATGCCGATGAACCTTTCGAGCGATCCGAGAAGCGCGCGGTGTATCATGATCGGCCTGTGTTTCTGACCGTCGCTTCCCACGTACGATATATCGAAGCGCTCCGGCAGGTTGAAGTCGACCTGTATGGTGCTGCACTGCCACTCACGCCCTATCGCGTCCTTTATCTTCACGTCGATCTTGGGCCCGTAGAACACGCCCTCGCCGGGGTCGATCGTGTAGGCGATGTTGTTCTTTTCGAGCGCGCTCTTGAGCGCTGCGGTCGCGATCTCCCAGTTGGCGTCGGTGCCCACCGCCTTTTCGGGCCTGGTCGACAGGTATATGTTCTTCTCGGAGAAACCGAAGACCTCGAGCATGTACAGGGTGAAGTCGAGCACTTCCTGTATCTCGTCGACGATCTGGTCCTCCCTGCAGAAGATGTGGGCGTCGTCCTGGGTGAACCCGCGGACCCTGGTGAGTCCGTGGAGCACGCCCGAGCGCTCGTACCGGTACACGGTGCCCATCTCGAAAGCGCGGTACGGCAGGTCGCGGTAGCTCTTCATCGAGCTGTTGAATATCTGGATCTGCGAGGGGCAGTTCATCGGTTTCAGGTAGTAGTCCTGGCCGTCGATCTGTATCGGCGAATACATGTTTTCGGTGTAGAAGCCCAGGTGGCCGGAAATCTCGTACAGGGTCGAGCGCGCGATGTGCGGAACGCCGAAGAGCCTGTATCCCCTCTTGAGGTGCTCGTTCGTCTCGAACTTGTCGATGATGAACCTGAGCACGGCCCCATTGGGATGCCAGAGCGGAAGGCCGGCGCCGACGTCGTTGCTGAATGAGAACAGGTCAAGCTCGCGCCCGAGCTTGCGGTGGTCGCGCTTCTTGGCCTCCTCGATGAGTTCGATGTGCTTCTTGAGCTCCTTGTCGGACGGGAACGCCACGCCGTAGACCCTCTGGAGCATTTTGTTCTTCTCGTCGCCGCGCCAGTAGGCCCCGGCGACCGAAACGAGCTTGAACGCCCTGATGTCGGAGGTTCTTCTCAGGTGCGGGCCGCGGCACAGGTCGTAGAACTCCCCCTGGTGATACAGGGAAACGGTGTCCGCGTCCATTTCCTCGAGCATTTCTACTTTATATATCTCGCCTTTATCCTTGAATCTCTTGATCGCATCGGCCTTCGATATCTCTTCGCGGGTGATCTCGAGGTCCTCCCCGGAGATCTTTCGCATCTCGGCCTCTATCTTTTCGAGGTCTTCGGGAACCAGGTTTTTCTCGATGTCGACATCATAGTAGAAACCGGTATCGATCGACGGGCCGATCGCGAACTTCGCGCCCGGGAACACCCGTCTGATCGCCTGGGCCATGAGGTGCGAGGCCGAATGCCAGTACACGTCCCTGCCCTGCGGCGTATCGAAGGTCAACACTTTCAGTTTGACATTCTTTTCAAGTACGGCCGAAAGGTCGGTGAGCTTACCGTCGACCTCGGCGCATACCGCGGCCTTCTGCAGGCCCTTGCTGATGACGCCGACCGCATCATAGACCGTTTTTCCTTTTTCGACGCTGATCGTTGAGGAATCGGGAAGGGTGATGGTTATCTGGTTGCTCATAGTTGCTGCATCTCCGCGAAGCGGAGGGGGGACCGAAACTGCCGCAAAAAACTCCGCTTGAAAAAGAAAAATGTGGGCGATATTGGGATCGAACCAACGACCTCCTGCGTGTCGAGCAGGCGCTCTAACCAGTCTGAGCTAATCGCCCAAATCCTCAAAAGAGAATATGGCTACTATTTTAAGAATGGGGTCATTGTCAACAATTTTTTCTGGAAAGAAGGGTTGCCGGACTTCCTGAAGTTTTAAAAAATTCATCATCCAGGACAGTTAACCATCATCCCCGGAACATGACGGAATTGCCCTTTATCGGTCAACCTCAGAATAGAGGTGAATAATACCAGGCAATGCTGAACAATGAAAGTATGACGGAGCGGTGACGGAGCGGTGACGGAGCGGTGACGGAGCGGTTAAAGAGGGAAATCCCCAAGTCCCAAAAAAAGCTTGACTGGCGCGTTCTCCGGGGGGATTCTATACTGTTTAAATCCTGCCCCGCAGAGGCGAACCAGGAATAATTCAGTAATGTAATAAGGATGCATGCATGAAGACTATCGAAGGGAAACTGGACGCAAGCGGCCTGAAAGTGGCCATAATCGTATCAAGGTTCAATGAATTCATAACCAACAAGCTGCTGGGCGGCGCTCTGGACTGCCTGAAAAGAAACAACGCCGGCGAGAACGACATCACCGTTGTCTGGGTCCCGGGGTCATTCGAAATCCCGTCGGTGACGCAGAAACTGGCGATGTCGGGCAAATACGACGCGGTCATATGCCTCGGAGCGGTCATCAGGGGCGCAACCCCCCATTTCGACGTGGTCGCATCCGAAGTATCGAAGGGAGTGGCGAAGGTGAGCATGGAGGCGGCCATCCCGGTCATTTTCGGCGTGCTGACAACCGACACCATCGAGCAGGCCATCGAACGCGCCGGGACCAAATCGGGCAACAAGGGCTTTGACGCCGCACTTTCGGCCATCGAGATGGCCAATCTGTATAAACAGATCAAGTAATGGGCCACAGAAGAAAAGCCCGCGAATACGCCCTTCAGGGGCTCTACATGTACGAGATCGGGAAAAAACCGGTCGACGAAATCACGACCCTGAACTGGGTTGAGAAGAGCATTCCCGAAGACATCAGGAACTTCACCATTACCCTGATCCGGGGATCTGTCGAACACCTCGAAGAAATCGACGAAATCATCAGGGTCCATTCGAAAAACTGGAAGCTCGAGCGGCTCAGCGTTGTCGACAAGTCCATACTCAGGATATCGATATACGCCATGAATTACCTGCCCGACATTCCCCTTGTGGTCACCATCAACGAGGGTATCGAGCTGGGCAAGATTTACGGCGGTGAAAATTCAGGGCAGTTCATAAACGGCATTCTCGACGCGATACGAAAAGCCGACGCCCGGGATGAGGAGAGTTCTCAACCGTGAAATGGAAAAAGAACAGCGGGCAGTCTCCCGACGGGACGCCAGACTACGATGAGGCCGTCCGTAAAAACAGGATACGCGACATCACCGGCGAGGAAAAAGAAAGCCGGCCCCGGAGCGGGAAAAAGACCATAATCATCCTTGCGTCCATCGCGGCGCTCTCGCTCATCGCCATCGCGGTCCTCGTGTTCTTCATATATAAAAAGCCGGGCTCGTTTCTCGCAACCACCGGCGAAAAGCAGGTCGAAGCGCCCTTCGAGGAAAAAGCCAGGACATACGCCCCCGAATCCGAAAACCTTCATATAAAAAGGGGAATGGAGAGCTACGCCAAGGGATACCTGAACGATGCGGTCGCCGAATTCAACGAGGTCCTCGAATCAGACTCGACCGACAAGGACAAGGCCATCGCCCTCACCTACCTGGGAATGATAAGCGACGACCGGGGCAAGTACCGCGACGCGATCGAGTTCTACAACCGGGCCCTCACCTACGACAGTGAAAATCCCGAGATATACAAGAACCTCGCGCTGGCATACCGCCACAACAAGGAGTACGATCAGGCCATTGAAAGCGCGAAAAAATCGATATCCCTCAGGGGAAACGACGTCAACACCAGGCTCCTGCTCGGCAACATATACTTCGAGATGAACCGCTACGAGGACGCGATAAACCAGTACCGGCGCGCGCTCGATATCGAGCCCGACAACCCTTCGGTCCTGTACAATCTCGGCGCGGCCCTCATGAAGCAGGGAGACGAACTGTCGGCGCTCGAATATTTTAAGAAGGCCGGAGCCTCGGACAGGATCGGCGAGATCGCCTACAAGGCGTATTCCCGCCTGGGGGTGGTCTACACCGAGCGTCGAGTATGGGACCTCGCGGAGAAGTATCTCAAGCTCGCGGTGTCTCTCCGGCCGCACGATCCTGTCGGGCACTACAATCTCGGCATAGCGTATCTTCGGCAGAACAGGAACGACGAAGCCCTCAAGGAATTCGTCCAGTCTGAAGACCTCACGAGGGACGACCAGGTCATGCTCGAAAGCCTTGGCGAAGCGTTCCTTTCCATGAAGGAGTACGACCACAGCCTCACGGCCTACAACAAGATACTCGAAACCAGCAAGAGAAACGTCCGCATACTTTCGCGGATCGGGGAAATATATTACGAGAAAGGCGAGCTCGACCTGGCCCTTGAAGCGTACCGCAAGATAACCATGGTCGAGCCTGCGACCGAAAACGCGCGCGTGGCCTATATCAACATGGGCAATATATTCGACGACACCCAGCAGTACGACGCCGCGATCGAGGCGTACCAGAAAGCGCTTTCAATAAGCGACAGGGACGACGGGGCCTATTACAACCTCGGCATCGCCTACAAGCACGCGGACAAGCCCGACCTCGCGATCGACTCGTGGAGAAGGGCCGCGGAGCTGAACGACAACAGCCCTAAGGCGCCCATGGCCCTGGCCGACTATTATTACGAGAAAAAGCTCTACGACCTCGCCGAAAAGGAATACCAGCGCATCCTCCAGAAATGGCCTGCCATACAGGAAGCGCATTTCAAGATGGCGACCATCTATTACAAGCGCGATGAGCTCGAATTCGCCCTCAAGGCCTATGCTCGGGTCATCGAGATCAACGACAAGAACGACCTTGCCCGCAAGGCGCTGATCAACTCGGCCGTCATCGTGTCGAAACGGGCGACCGACGAAGAGGGGATCAACAAGGCGAGGGACATGATCACGAAGGCCCTGCTCATCAAACCCGGCGACGCCGAAACCCTTTTTTCCCTGGGCATCATCTACTTCAAGCAGGAAATGTACGACAGGGCCATAGAAACCTTCTACCAGGCGCTCAAGGGTTCGAGAGAGCCGTCGCTGGTCGCCGAGGCGTACAACAATATCGGCAAGAGCTATTACCAGAAGAAGATGTACAAGAAAGCGCTGCAGGCCTTCACCAGGGGGATTGAGGAAGACCCGTCGAACGAGGAGATACGGCTGAACAGGAAGACCGCCTCCCAGGCGTACGAAGAAGAGCTGGCGAATGAATGAAAGTGATCGATAGAAGCTACCTCGAGAAAGCAGAGGATGAAACCCTCTCACCGCTTGCCGCTCGCTCCTCGGCCTCAAGGGGGCGCAGGCACGCAGAAGAGCCGCATCCGTACCGGACTGAGTTCCAGCGCGACCGCGAGCGCATAATCCACTCGCGCGCGTTCAGAAGGCTCGAATACAAGACCCAGGTATTCATCAACCACGAGGGCGACCACTACCGGACGCGCCTGACGCACACGATCGAGGTCGCCCAGATCGCCCGCACCATAGCCAGGGCGCTCAGGCTCAACGAGGACCTCGCCGAGGGCATAGCTCTGGCCCACGACCTCGGGCACACGCCGTTCGGGCATGCGGGCGAAAGGGAGCTGAACGAGCTCATGGCCGCACAGGGCGGATTCGAACACAACATGCAGAGCCTGCGCGTGGTCGACGTCCTCGAAAAAAACTACGCGGGCTTCGGCGGCCTCAATCTTACCTGGGAGACCAGGGAGGGGATCGTCAAGCATTCGACCGATTACGACCATCCCCAGATAGGCGATTTCGCCCCGGGCGAACAGCCCGGCCTCGAGGCCCAGATCATCGACCTGGCCGACGAGATAGCCTACAACAACCACGACCTGGACGACGGCATTTCCTCGGGACTGATCGACGTCGGCGAGGTGACCGGCCTGGAGATATGGAAAATCGCGGCGGCCCGCTTCGGCGAGAAGCTCCCGCGCGACAGAAAGATCATGGTGCGCGGCGTCATCAGGAGCCTCATAAACCTGCTGGTCTCGGACCTTCTCGAGACCACGCAGAAAAGCGCCTCGTCCCTCGGCATCAAGACATACCGGGACGCGAGGAACGCCGGCCGGAAGATAGTGCGCCTCTCGGAAGACGTGGCGAGGGCCAACGGCGAACTGAAATCTTTCCTCAGGAAAAAGCTTTACCAGCATTACCGCGTGGTTAGAATGACCATGAAGGCCCAGAAGGTCGTCCGCGAGCTGTTCACGATCTACACCGAACACCCGGACACGCTCCCAGACGACTACCAGGCCCTGATCGCCAGGAACGGCGCGGTAAGGACCGCGGCCGATTACATCGCGGGCATGACCGACCGGTTCGCGCTCGAGGAGCACAACAAGCTGACCGACCCGATGATCAGGGTGTGAAAGAATCGGCAATGGGCAAAAAAAACTACATCGACGACGACGCTCCCGAAATCCCCGAATACATACGCGAGATGATGAAGACCGGGGAGATCGCCGACCGTATCGTCCTCGACAGGGAAGGCAACTGGCACCACAACGGCGAGCCCTTCACCAATAAAAAAATCATAGACTTTTTCAATAAAAGCGTGAACATATCAATCGACGGGCACTTTGTGCTCCACTATTCGAACTACACCTATCCCATCGAGGTCGAAGACGTGGCAGTGTTCATCACCGGCGTGCGCTTCGAGGGATTCGGGTCCTTCGAAAGGGTGATAATGAACCTGACGACCGGTCAGACCGACGAGCTCGATCCCGACACGCTCTACTACAGGCAGAACAATGCGCTGTACTGTTCGGTCCTCGGGGGCAAGTTTCAGGCGCGGTTCATGAGGTCTCCCTCATTCCATATCCTCGACCGTCTCGATGAAATAGAGGGAAGCTTCTACCTCACGATATGCGGTAAAAGGATCAAACTCGAAAAAAGGAAATGATATGAAAAAATTTCTCTATACGCTGCTCGTTCTTTCAGTTGCGGGAGCGGCTCTCTCGGCGCTGCTTCTGATCCAGCACTATTTCCCGGGCTCCAATATCGCGGGGATGACCTGCGGGGACGGGCTCGACAACCCGTGCCACAGCCTGAGCATGACCGGTTACGCATCAATCGGAGGGATACCTCTCGCGGGTGTCGGACTTTTTTTCTATCTTTTTATCCTGTTCACCGTTCTTGTGGCCGACTACGCCGGCGAGTCATACTATGACGCTGCGGCGATACTCGCCGCTTCCCTCTCCGGTGCGGCTGTTGCGGTCAACTTCGTACTGGCGGCTATCCTCGTCAAAACCGGCCTGTTCTGCACTCTCTGCGTCTGGACATACGCGGTGGACATTCTGATGCTTGCCGCGGGGGTTCTGTGGACAAGGGAATCGGCCAGGCAGAGGGGCGCATCGATCGCCGCCCTGGTCGCAGGAACGGCGCGCAGCATCCCGGAAACTTCAGGGGGCCGGGCCGCGCTGGGACTCTTTGTCCTGTTCGCCGCGCTCCTCGGCTTCAGCGTATTCGCGACCGTCAACATAATCGAAAAACAGAGCGGCAAAAGAGAATTCACCCGGAAGCAGATCAATGACTACGTGACGAGCTTCTATGCCATGGAAGCCGAAGACCTGAGCCTGCCCGAAAGCCCGATGACCGTCGGCGATCCCGCAGCGCCTCTGAACATAATTGCGTTCACCGATTTCCTTTGCAGCGCCTGCAACAGTTTCTTCGAAACCGAAAAATACATCATGACCAGGTTCCCGGGCAAAGTGAGCATCTCCTATTACGGATTCCCCCTCGACAGGAGCTGTAATCCGACCGTGAACCGGACCGTGTACGAAAACTCCTGTATCGCGGCCAGGGCCGTGAACGCGGCGGCGAGGACTGGAATTCTCGACGAATATCTGAAGATACACTTCAAGCGCTACAATGAAATCAAGCACGGATATGCTGAAGAGACCGCAATGTCGGTATTCAACGATGCGGTGAAATACTCGGTTAAAAAATCCACGCCCGAGGAATACCGGAAAATCCTCCAATCGGACGATATCGACACCGCTGTTCGAAACGACATCGAACTGGCCAGGGAGAACGACATACGATCTACTCCCACCCTTTTCATCGGAGGAAGAAGGATGAGGGGAGCGCCGCCGAAAGAAATGCTCGAGGAAATCATAAGGCTTGAGCTGGAAAAGAAAAAACCGGAGAGCGCGCGATGAAAAACAAGCGGAAACATACAAGGCTCACATTCGAAATGTCGGCCGCTGTAACATTCGCCTCCGGTTTCTCCTGCACCGGGCTGACGAAGAACATAAGCTTCAGCGGCATGTATGTCGAATGCGCCGAATTGCCGATGGTCCGGCCGGGAGAACCCTGCTCGGCCGTTCTGACGCTTGCTGGCACGGACAGCTTCCCGCTGAAATTCCACTGCGAGGTCGTCCACGGATACGGCACCATGGTAGCGCTGAAATTCACCTCGCAGGAAAACGACGAATACTTCGAGCGATTCCTCAACCTGATCATCGTCAGCAGCCCCGACCCGGAAGCGTTCAGGGACGAGCTCAGGAAAAATCCCGTGTTTCCGGATTAGGCGGCAGGAACGACGACGCGGCCCCTGTCAGACGATTCGGCGGCCGAATCACATTGGCGGAGCTTCTTCTGAAATCCCCTCGCACCCGAACCCGCAGCAGCCATCACTTAAATGAAAATTTTACATGATAATTTGACTCCCGAAATCTTGCATTAAATCCGCCGGGATGGTACAATAAGGCGATGATGAAAATCCGTCGATAACGTCACCACCCGTCGAGGCTTACATGACGAAAGTTTCAAGAATCAACTCGATCGCCGCGATCATCCTGGCATCGCTGGCTGCATCATGCAATTATGTGAGCCCCATCATGCCATGGGAAGACGGCGTCATCCCCTATTACCTGACCGGCGAATACTCGAACGACGAAATCGACGCAATCAACCAGGCGATGCAAAGCTGGGAGGAAAGCTGCGGTGTCTGGTTCCAGATGGTGACTCCGAGAACGTACGCATATGAAATCATCAAGACATTGAACAGCAACACATGGGCGTCGAGCATCGGCGAGAACAACGTTTATAACCACATGTATTTCGGAACCGGCGGCGGCGAGCTCGGTCATGTCAGGCACGAACTGGGCCACTGTCTGGGACTTATCCACGAACACCAGCGCCCTGACCGCGACCTGTATGTCGACATAGTCTGGGAAAAAATATTCCCTGAATACGCCCATAATTTCGAAAAGGACGACAATCCGCTGATCACGGAGCAGAACTGCCCGTACGATTACAGGTCGATCATGCACTACCACTCGACCGGTTTCAGCATCGACGGTTCGGAGACAATCGTACCTCTCGACCCGGACATCGAGATCGAAAGGACCGACGAGCTGACCGATGACGACAGAAAAAAATGCAGGGAAATATACGGGGACCCCATTGAGGACAGGGAGGAGCCCCCTCCGTATTGACAGTCGCACTTGACTAAATCTGGAAATCGGTTACACTTAAAAAGCTGTCGGCAATGGCTGAACCTGAGAGTGGAATGGACACTAAAGAAACCAAACGGATGAAAAGCGGCATGAAACATCTTCGCGGTGCGATCCTGACAGTTTCCCTGATATCGCTGCTTGCCGTTGCGGTGAACACAGCCGCGGGCCAGGACGCAGCGGCCCCGTCTCCTGGAGCCGGAGATGCTGCGGCGGCCCCTGAAGCGTCAGCGCAGGAAGACCGGTCAAAAAGCCTGGAAGAAATGAGCCGCGAGCTTGAAATGCTCAAACACAGGCTGGCGGATGTGGAGAAAAAACTCGACAACAAGATCGCCGAGGACAAAAACAGCCTCAAATTCAGCGGATTCTTCGACGTCAGCATCTCGAACTACAAGAACCAGGCGAACATCTTCCAGCTCGGAGACTTCGAGCTCGACATCTCGCATACTTTCAAAAACCACTTTCAGGTCGCCGCAGCCCTGGTGTTCAACAAAGGGGCCGAGCTCGGGGTCGGATTCATAGACTACCATATTTACGGGGGAGCCATAAGCCCGAGGGGTCGCCTCTTCAGCGAAAAGGGGCTCCACATCCAGGTAGGCAAATTCGACGTCCCGTTCGGGAACGACTGGCAGCATTTCACCTCGATAGACCGACTGACGGTCACGCCCCCGCTGACCACGGAGATTATCATGGAGGGAGGCTACAACGACGTCGGGCTGCGCTTCCTCGCCAACTTCATGTCATTCAACTTCACCATATACGCTCTCAGGGGAATCGAGGAGGGATATTCATACGGCGGCAACTCTTTCGGCGCGAGGTTCGGATTCACGCCTTTCGACAACCCATACCGCTTCAAATCAAAAATCGTCTCCATGCTCGATGTCGGAATATCGTACATACACGATTTCGACAAGAACTTCGGGACTGCCGAGATGATCCTGGCCGTCGACCTGGAGACCAAGCTGGGTCCGGTGATCATCAGCTCCGAATATTATCGCAGGGACAAGACGGTCGGAATCCTCCTCCAGGGGTTCCATATCACGGCGGGGCTCGATTTCGACCATATGCTCAATTGGCCTTTCACGCTGTATGGAAGATACGGCCATTATTTTATGGAACGGTACAAGAAATTCAGCGAGGACAAGGAAATATCAAGGGTGACCGCGGGAATCAAAATCAACATGTTCAACATATCCTATCTCAAGCTGGAATATATAAGGTATATCACGGCGTACGATGAATTCCGTGAAAGCGACTATTACGGCTCCGATCTCTTTTACATACAGCTCATGATCACTTTTTAGAGAGGTCCTCAATGCTGTTCAGGTATAATATCTTTTTCGCTCTCATACTCATGGCAGGGGCGTTTGCGTTCGCCCTCGATCCGGAGACGAAAGCAATCATGCCTTTTGTCGACGACCTGAATTACTGCAGGCAGTGCCATACGGAGAACGACTTTAACGGCCTCGTTAAAGACCCGGCACGGGCCTGCGACACATACTGCCTCAGCTGCCACAAGAAAGTGACGCAGACGAATCACCACCCGGTCGGCATAAAGATGCCGGACATCAGGACTGCCGACATGGCCGCGACAAAAATCGGAAAGATCGCCTGTATTACCTGCCACAATCTTCGCGAACGCCGTTTTGACTCAAAACCGTGGATGGCGCAGAGTCTCTTCGATTCGATGTTCAAGAAACAGCGCCAATACAAGACATACTACCTGATATTACAAAACGATAGCGGCCAGCTTTGCCGGACCTGTCACTAGGAGGAACCATGCAAGACAGAAGAAAAACCGTACTCATCAACCGATCTTTCCAGGTCGCGATGATTGCAAAATTCATCGCGCTCAATATCGGTCTGCTGCTGTTATTCAGCGGTGTCGTGTATTTTTTTCTGGACAGCGAGGTTGCGTCCAACCTCCAGAAGGCGCACGCGAGCTATAAAAACCTCAGGGAAATGCTCCTGCCCGTAGTCATAGTGCTGTCGGCCATAACCATTGTTGTTTCTTCAATCATCATCGCGGCCTTCGTGCTCATGGCCTCTTTCAGGATCGCCGGGCCCCTGTACCGGTTCAACGCAGTGGTGAGCGATCTTGCAGAAAGAAACTTCAGGACGCCGACCGCGCTGAGGAAGCACGACCAGCTCTATCAGTGCTCGGTCACGCTTACCGAAATGGCTCACAACATATCGGGCGACATAGCTGAGCTCAAATCGAAAGCAGAAGACCTTCAGGCCGTATGCTCGGCGGGTAAAGAATGGGAAAAGGCTTCGGCCCAGGCAAAGGCGATCAAGGAAATACTCGACAGGTACAGTATTTAAAGGATATCATACGGATCGATATCGATCTCGAAATAAACGTCTTTGAATGATACTTCCCTGCGCGCCGAATCTATCGCCCGCCGCATGCCTTCAGAGTCCCTGGACTTCATGATGAGATGGTGCCGGTAGTTGCCCCCGATCTTCGAAAGCGGGGCCGCCGACGGTCCCAGCACCCTGATGCCGCCGGCGCCTGCCTCGATCGCCGATTTCAGGGAATCGCCGAACGCGCCGATGGCTTTCGCGACCCGGGCCTCGTCCTTTCCCCTGGCCAGCACCCTGGCCATGCGCGCGAACGGAGGGTATTCGAGTGCGCGGCGCATCTCCAGCTCCCAGCGGTAGAATCCGTAGTAGTCCTGCCTTTTCAGGAACTCGAAAAACCTGCTTGATTCGTTCATGGTCTGGATGACAACCCTCCCGGAATCCGCCCCGCGCCCCGAACGGCCCGCGACCTGCATCATGAGCGCGAATATCCGCTCGCTCGCCCTGAAGTCGGGAAGCTGCATGCCGATGTCGGCCATAAGAACGCCCACGAGAGTCACGTTGGGAAAGTCGAAGCCCTTGGCGACCATCTGCGTGCCGAGAAGGATGTCTATCTCGCCGCGGTTCATCTTCTCGATGAGATCGCCCACCGCGCCCTTTTTGCGCGACGAGTCCTGGTCGAGCCTGAAGACCCGCATGGTATGAAAGACCTCGCCGATGATGTCCTCGACGCGCTGGGTGCCCGAGCCGATCTTTTTCAGGTCGGCGGACCCGCATTCGGCGCAGCTGCCGGGCTCCGCGGCGCGATACCCGCAGTAATGGCACAGCATGACGCCGCCCCTGTGGCATGAGAGGCTTATGTTGCAGTTCGGGCATTTCACCGGCGAGCCGCAGGCCCCGCACAAGAGCACCGGAGAGAACCCCCGCCTGTTGAGAAGGAACACCGCCTGCTTGCCGCGGTCGACCTCCCTGCGGGCGAGGAGCCTCAGCCTCGATGAAATGATGTCCGAGCTTTTTTCCTGGAATACGCGCACGATTTCGACCGATGGAAGCGACGCCCCCCCGTGGCGCATGGTAAGGCGGTGGAGCCCGATGACCCCCTTTTCGGCCGCGTACAGCGACTCCACCGAGGGAGTGGCCGAGCCGAGGACCAGGCGCGCGCCCTCCTGCCTGCTGCGGTAAAAGGCGACCCGCCTGGCGTTGTACCTGGGCGAGCTGTGCTCCTTGTATGAACCGTCGTGCTCCTCGTCGATCACGATGAGGCCCAGGTCGGGGCACTGCAAAAAAACGCACGACCGCGTTCCCACCGCGACGCGCGCGTCGCCGGAATAGAACCGCATCCAGTTGTACAGCCGCTGGTTGGCCGTCAGGTGGCTGTGATACAGCACGAGGTCGTCTCCGAACACGCGGTTCAGCCGTGAATAAATCTGCGAAGAGAGGGATATTTCGGGAACGAGGTAGATGACCGATTGGTTTCTCGCCAATATCTCCCGGGCGGCCTCGATGTAGACCTCGGTTTTGCCGCTGCCGGTCACGCCGAAGATCAGATGCGCCGCGAGCTTTTCATCGTCCATGATCCCCCGCAGGGCGAGATCCTGCTCGTCGTTGAGCCTGAATCCTGGGGCCGCCGGCGGCGCCGGCGTCCGGTGCCTTGCCGAAGGCGCGTTCCCGGAGGGCAGGGCCATGGAAAGGACCTCGCCCGGAGCAGCGAGATAGGTGTCGGCCACATACCGCGCGAGCGAGACAAGCCTCGAATCGAACAGCGGCTCCCCGTCGATGACCGAAAGGATGTCTTTCACCTCGAAGCCCGAAGGCTCGTTGTCGTGGACCCCGCTCACAAAGCCTGTGACCGCGCGGCCCGCAAAATCGACCCTGACGCGCATGCCGGCCGAAACGGCCATTCCCTGCGGCACCCGGTAGGTGAAGGGCGAGTCTATCGGATATGAAACGTACAGGTCGGCGAACACGTTCAGCGTTCCTTGAGCCTTGCGATGACGAGCTTCAGGGTCTCCCATGCCTTTCGCTTCAGTTCGGGATTTTTAAGCAGGGTGATGGGATGATCCGCGTTGTGCCAGGTGATGTTTTTGCTCTGCTTGATCATTTTCTGGAGAGGCGCCAGGTCTCCCAGCACAAGGACTATTTCTGGCTTGTAATGATCTATTTCCCTGGCGAGAATGCCGACGCAGTTGGCCACAATCCCGCTTGGCTGTATGAGGCTGTCGCTTATCTCGCACTTGACAAGGTTGGTCACGTAGCATTCGTTGAAATCGAGGCCCATGGCGGCAACCATCTTCTTCAACAGCTCGACGGATTCGGCCCTGTAAACTTTTTTTTCGAGCCCGGTGAGCAGCACGGGCGCGTTGAGGATGATCATCACGCGGTTTTTCCCGGAGCCAACGCCGATTTTCCGCTCGGCCGCGGCCCCGCATTTTTCACACGATCTTATTATCGACGCGATGTCTTTGTCGTTCGCACTCGATAATATCCGGTCAGCGGCGGGTTCCTTGAGCCATCCTGCGAGGAAGGCCCTTTCGTCGTCCCCCCTCACGAGGAGAGGCGGCCGTCTCCTGCCGGATTTCCTGAGCAGCTGGACGATATCGCTGGTTATCGGGGACCCGGCCATTGCGGTTCACAGCTCCCGTGCTTCACATTCTATCGATATTTATGCCGTACTGGTTAATCTTCCGGTGAAGGTTGGTCCTTTCGATGCCCAGGTCTTTTGCGGTAAGCGTAATGTTCCTGTCGTTCTTCTTCAGGGCCATGATGATGTAATCCCTCTCGAAATCCTCTTTTGCCTTCTTGAGCGGCGAAATGCTCCGCATGCCGCCGGCGTCCTCGTCGGTCTCGAGATAACGCAGGATGTCCTCCTCGTCGATCACCTCTTTGGAAACCATGATCGAAAGCCGCTCTATGATGTTCTTCAGCTCGCGGACGTTGCCCGGCCAGCCGTATCCGCACAGCAGCTTCATCCCCTCATCGCTCACATCCTTGAGGCCGACGCCGTGCTCCTCTGAGGATTTTCTGAGAAAATAATCGACCAGCTTCTTGATGTCCTCCTTCCTTTCGGAAAGCGGCGGCACCTCGACGGGAATAACGTTCAGCCTGTAGTACAGGTCTTCACGGAACCTGCCCTCTTCGATGGCCTTTTTCACGTCTATGTTGGTGGCCGAAATCACCCGCACGTCGACGCTGATGGTTTCGTTGCCGCCGACCCGCTCGAACTGCTGCTCCTGAAGGACCCTGAGAACCTTGGCCTGGGCTGCCAGGCTCATATCGCATACCTCGTCGAGGAAAATCGTTCCCTTATTGGCTATCTCGAACTTGCCCATGCGGGTGCCGACGGCCCCGGTAAAGGCCCCTTTCTCATGGCCGAAAAGCTCGCTTTCGATGAGCTCGCTCGGGATGGCGGCGCAGTTTACCTTAATGAAGGGCTTGTCGGCACGCTTCGATTTTTTGTATATCGCCTTGGCCACCATCTCCTTGCCGGTTCCGCTTTCACCGGTTATGAATACCCTTGCGTTGGTCGCCGCCGCCGTTTCGATGACGTCCCTTATCTCCATCATCCTCGGCGATTTTCCGATCATCTCGTCCTCGAATCCCGTCTCCTCCCTGAGCTTGATGTTTTCCCTTCTGAGCCGTGAATGCTCGAGAGCGTTGTTGACCGAGGTGACCACGCGCTCCAGGGACGGCGGTTTCTGGATGAAATCGAAGGCGCCGAGCTTGGTCGACTTGACCGCAATGTCTATTGAGCCGTGTCCGGATATCATGATGACCGCGATATCGGGATACAGCGTCATGACCCGCTCCAGTATCTCGATGCCGTCGATGTCGGGAAGCCAGATGTCCAGGATCAGGCAGTCGACGTCGTTCTTGCGCAGAAAGTTGAGGGCCCCCTCCCCGTTCTCGGCCGAAAAGACGATGTGCCCTTCGTCCTGGAGGATTGAAACCAGCGTCTTCAGGATGTTTATCTCGTCATCGACGATCAGTATCTTTGCCATCTATCAAAACCCCTTCGTGGTTGACCGGAAGTTCAACGATAAATTCCGAGCCCTTGCCGTATTCCGAGCTGCAGTAAATCCGCCCCTGATGTTCGAGAATGATCTTTTCAACGATCGCCAGACCGAGGCCGGAGCCGGACGGTTTCAGGGAAAACCCCGGCTCGAACACCCGGTCGATGTCCGTCGGCTTGATTCCGGGCCCATTGTCCGATATGGTTATCTTCACAACGGACGGTTGAACATTATCGACATATTCAGCTTTTATGTCAATCATTCCTTGATTGTTCATGGCGTCAATGGCATTTTGTATCAGGTTTCCCAGCGCCCTGCGCAAGAGCGACTTGTCGATGAATACCGGCGGCATGCCGTCGGATATATGGAGCGAAATCCTCACCTTTTCATGACCGGCGAAAAGCTCGGCGCTGCTTTCGATCACCGAGGCGATATTTTCCCTGGCTGGCTTCATTTCCGGAAGACGGGCGAAATTCGTGAATTCGCTGAGGAGGCGCATGAGGGAATCAACCTCCTCGATGATCGTTTCGGTGCCCGTCAGTATTATCCCGCCCAGGTCGGGGTCGCCCTCTATCGAACGTTTTCTCATTCTCTCCGCCGACAGCCTGATCGGGGTCAGCGGATTTTTGATCTCATGCACGACCTTCCTGGCCATTTCCTTCCAGGCCTCGAGCCTCTGCTTCTGGTACATGATTTTTCTGTTGCGATCGAGGTCCTGGATCATATGGTTGAACGATTTATACAGAAGACCGAGCTCGTCTTTCGAATCATGCTGCAGCGAAATCATGAAATTTCCCGAGGCGATCTCATTGGCCGCTTCCGAAAGCTCGAGCACCGGCCGGGTAATCGTCCTTGAAAGAAAAAGGCTCACCACAACCGACATCATGATGACAAAAATCGAAAGGCTGAAAAGGAAAAAGCTCGTATTGCTCTTGAAATATTCGCCGAGAAATTCCACTTTCCTGAAATCCTTGAGCGAAGTCTCGAAAAGCTGCATGCGCCGCGCGATTTCCGGGCTGATCTGCCGGTACAGAACGGTCAGAAGGTCCTGCTTCCTGATGGCCGACACGAAGTAAGACTGGCTCCCGGCCGAAATGCGATACACCCCCTCATGGCCCGAAGGGCCCAGGGAGCGGTACAGGTCCCTGAAGCGCCCGGCGAGCGGCGAATCCCCCTGCTTCAACGGGAGGTGGAGAAGCTCGTCCCCCGGAAGCACCTGGAAAAATTCAGTCATGAAGTTCCTGTGAAGCGCGTAATCCCTGACTGCCTGTCTCCCTGAATCAGTCAGCGGATTCAGGATATTCGACTTGTAAAGGAAACGGAGGGTGTCGCTCTCGTTCCCGACCACGTCATGGAGTCCCTGAATCGGCTCGGCGGATATTTTTCTCGCCTCCTGGAGCGCGCGCGTTGTTTTATCGAAAGAGAGATGCGACATGGTCTGCTGCAGCATGTAATTCGAAGCGATGACAATGGGCAGCGTCGGCAGTACCGCGATGAAAACGAACGCCATGACCATTTTCTTCGTGATGCTTGACCCGATGCTCCCGGTTTCGGAGTACAGGTTCCTCCTGAAAGAGGTGACGATGAAATAAATCGCGGTGATGACCGGGATTATCATCACTGAATAGATGAAAAATTCCTCGCTCACCAGCGTCTGCGCGCCGGGTCCGGGCAGGAGACCGATAATGAGAATGGAAAGCAGCAGCATGATACCCACCAGGAATACCGAGTCCTGCAGCCCCCCTTCCTGATTGAAGAAGTTTTTCTTTTTAAATTGCCATTTCATGCGATCAAGGCGGCATTGCCGCGCAGAGGATTCTTTACAAGGATCAGACGGATTCCATCACGAAATTGCTTTCTATCATTCCCGCAAGCACGCCGACCACTTCGTTCTCTCCTTCCCCGTCGGCCCTGATCACAAGCTTCGTCCCCGAAACGATGGCCAGGCCCAGGACGGACATGATGGATTTGCAGTCGGCCTCGATGTCCCCCTTGATGAGAGAGACCTTGCAGGGATATTTCATCGCTTCGCGCACCATCATCATCGCCGGCCGGGCATGGACCCCGGCATCCGACTGGACTGTCACCGTTCGTTCAACCATTCAGCTCCTTTTCCGATCGAATCCAGTTCTGTATCTTCTCGTCCAGTTCGCGTGCGGAATAAATCCCCATTTTTTTAAGCCGCTGATTAAGGGCGGCCGTTTCAATGATAATCGGTATGTTTCTTCCGGGCCTTACCGGGATCGTCAGGAACGGCACATCGAGGTCAAGGATGCTGTACATCTGCTCCTCCATGCCGAGCCTGTCGTACTCCTTGGCGGAATCCCACTCTTCGAGAAGGGCGACGAGCTCGACGCGCTTTCGGTTCCTGACTGAGCCGATGCCGAAAATGTCCCTGACATTGATTATGCCCAGCCCCCTGATTTCCATATGATGCCGCAGTATGGGCGATCCGCTTCCCATAAGAAGCGATTCATCAATCTTTTTTACCTCGACCATGTCGTCGGCGACGAGCCTGTGGCCCCTCTCAATGAGCTCGAGCGCGGTTTCGCTCTTGCCGACCCCGCTCTTTCCCAGTATCAGTATGCCGATGCCGTACACAGCGACCAGCGTGCCGTGGAGGGTCACACTCTGGGAAAAAACTTCATCGAGGAGATGGGTAAAGATGCTGACGAAACGCGTCGTGCTCCTGCTTGTAACGAAAACCGGCACATTTTTGTTGTTGGCGTAATCGATAAAAAGCCGGTCAGGCTCCTCATCATGGGTGAATATGCAGCATAAAACGTCATATGAAAAAAATTTTCCGTAAGCGGTATTCTTTTCCTCATCGGAAAGCTGCTTCATGTACGCCGCTTCACCCAGTCCGAAAATCTGTATGCGATCATAGGCGAAAAAATCGTAAAACCCGGCAAGAGTGAGGCCGGGCCTGTTTATTTCGACGTTCTCGATCTCCCTTCCGACCCCCGCAGAGCCCGCGATCAGGCGGATACGGAGGTCAACCCTGCCGGTATTCTTAAGAAAGTCGCTGATTCTGATTTTCTGCCCCATGGATCACCCGAAGAGACCGTTATTAAAACGCCGGAACGGCAACTTCATAGTGTCTACCGTTTTTGTACACGACATTA
>JAKLIV010000047.1 GCA_022709405.1 Spirochaetota bacterium | reverse complement strand
GCTTTCGAGCTTATCGATGTAACCATCAGTATTCGGCAGTGGGGCAGCAGAGGCTTGATCTCCCTGATGGTCTCCGAGCCGTTCATCACGGGCATTTCATAGTCGATGATTATTATATCCGGGTCGATTTTCTGATTCGTCACTTTCAGCACTGCTTCCCTGCCGTTTTCTGCTTCGGCTATGACCGAAAATTCGGCCGACAGAAGTATCTGCTTGAGAACGATTCTCACGGAACGTGAGTCCTCGATCAGCATCACCCTGTACGGGTAGCCTTTCGGCGAAATCCCGATTGATGATTTTCCGCATGTATTTTTTTCATTGCTGCTGTCAGGCATATAAAACCCGTTTGTCAAAAAATATTAATGATAAGCCCGGTTCTCTATTTTTCCGTTTTCAGTAAAATCGCATTCATCGTAGAATACCGCTCTTCAGAATGCCCGGCGAAAATGATTCAACTGTTTAATTTAAAAGTGTATCATTTAATATGCTGTTATGCAAGATCTTTAACGCTCGAAAACCAGGCGAATATTGACGATTTCCGGTACGCTGCCGGTCCTGACCGGGGGGCCCCATGAGCCGTAACCCGCTGAAACATAAAAGTGCGAATCCCCGATTCGGGCGTAACCGCGGCTTATCCGGTATATCATCGACGTTATATGGTTGAACGGCCACATCTGCCCGTGGTGCGTGTGCCCCGACAGCTGGACGTCGATCCCGTTATCCACGGCGTCTTCAAGATCGAAGGGCTGATGGTCCATCATTATGATCGGGAGGTCCCTCCTGACTCCCTGAAGAATCGCAGCGAGGGCCTTTCTCTCTTTGCCGTTGAAGTACCGGCCCGACCTGTCCTCCCTGCCGACGATCGTAAAGGCGTCGGCGACGACGATCCATTCGTCCCGCAGCATGGTGATCCCGTGGTCCGACAGGTAGCGCACCGCCGGCTCCACGCCCCCGATGAATTCATGGTTGCCCGTGATTCCGAAGACACCGTATCTCGACCTGATGTTCCTGAGCGTTTCACCGAGATTGTTCTGTATGACCGGCGCGAGATCCTCGTCAACGACATCCCCTGCGAGCAGTACGATATCGGGTTCCAGGCCGTTAATTTTTTCGACCATCTTCGTCAGCCTCGAATTGCTGATGATGACGCCGAGGTGTATGTCGCTGACCATCACGATGTTGAGCGATCCGATACGAGGCTTTTTGCCTTTGACGGCGATATCAACCGTTCGTATCCGGGGATGACTGCCGTTGAAGTATCCGAAAATGACCGCCGCGCACGAAGCCAGTATGACGGCCGATCCGGCAATCCTTCGCGTAAGAATGCTCCCCTGAAAGTTGCCCGGGATATAATGAAGGAAACGGTCGCCGAACCTTGCTATGTCGACGGCGAAAAGCGGCAGCAGGAGATAAACCATGAACGCCATCCATAAGGAGCCGATCCATATGAGCACGCTGCTGAAAGCGCATATCGCCGCTTTCTCGAGAAACCGGCCGACAATGTACGAAAGTGAGACGAACAGGAACACGGCGGTGAAAACGTACGATGCGGCGCTTTTTCTGTCGAACAATTCGGTCCCGCGGGAGTAGATATAATAATTCGCCAGGCCGTAGATGGCCAGAAAAACCGCGAGAAAAACAATGAAATTCATTATCTTCATGGCTTACCTGCGGATTGAATGCGCTTGTCCGTCTTTCATTTTTGGAAGATATTTCATCGGGCTATCAAAAGAATTTTTTCATCGTGGTCTGATTCTGTCAATAGCAAATCTTTCGCGCCGCTCGATTCCGGCTCCGGCGCATGCGCACCGGCAAGGCGCTTAAAAAGAACTTGACGCTGCTTTCAGCCCGAGGTAATAATTTTGAATAAAAATGCCTTCACCGGATGAGTTTTATCCTGACCAGAATGAGGCGCAGCCATTAAGAGAATATGTCGCGCCTGCCGTAAATCATGAAAGCGCATATGCGCTCTATGCATCTTGATTTTCAGTCAACCGGGACGCTGCCATGAAAAAAAACAAATTACGCGAACCATATGATATAGCCCTTTCTCGCATAAGCGGCGAGTTCATCGACAAAGCGATGGAGTCCGAGTTTCTCGATTTCGGATGGGAAGAGCGGCGGCGGCAGCTGCGCATCGCCATGCCGATCGCGGGTCCGGCATATTTCCTCGGGCTAATAGGGGATTATATGATTCTCGGACCAAGCGCCGGATTCTGGATTGTGGCGTTGCTCCGCAGCTTTCAGCTTGCGGGGGCTGCGGCTGTCTTCTTTCTGACAAGAACAAAGAATCGTATTTTTGCTTTGAATATTTCAATTCTTATTACAGAGTTGATAATCGCCAGTTCTGAAACCACCCAGCTGTGTTTCGAGTCGAGAGATCTGGCTGAGGGCTTTCTCCTGGTGGGTCTCGTTTTCGTCCTTTTTGTGCCGAACCGGCTGTTCCTGACCATGTTCGCGACAGTCTCTATGAGCATATCCTGCATAGCAGTCCTCTTTATGGTTGAATTGCCGTCGTATCATTTATCCTGGATAATTACATTCGCTGTTCTTTTCAACCTTCTCAGTCTCAACATATTACGCAACCGGAACCAGCTCCAGCGCCGTGAATACGCCTCGCGCCGGCGGATACTTGAGTCCGCACAGGAGACTGCGGACGCGAACGAAAAACTGCGGGCCTCCGAAGAACGGTTCCGGGATTTTGTCACCGGCGTGCCCATCGGTTTTTTCCGCACCACGATTGACGGCCATATAATCGAAACGAATCCGGCGATACTGAAGATCGTCGGCTTCGAGTCCCTGGATGAGGCCAGGCGGTACGGATGGCTCAATCTTTATGACGACCCTGAAGAGATGTCGGGGCTCCTCGCCGCTGTTCTTGAAAAACCGGTGACCGGATACGAGATCATGTTCCGGAAACCCTCGGGTCAGCCGCTTCCCGTGCGGCTCCATGCGCGGGTAGTCAATGATGAGGCCGGACAGCCGAAATTCCTGGACGGGGCGCTTGAAGACATCACGGAACAGAAGCGCGCTGAGCAGATGATTCGCGAATCCGAACGGCGCCTGGCGGACATCATCGACTTTTTACCCGTGGCAACCATGGTTATCGATCTCAACGGAAGGATCACCGCGTGGAACCGTGCCATGGAGACGATCACGGGCGTAAAAAGCAATGATATGATCGGGAAGGGCGACTATGAATATGCGCTCCCCTTCTATGGGGAACGAAGGCCGATTCTTATCGACCTGGTGTCCCTGTCTGAAAACGAACTCTCCGGCCGGTACAAGAATATCCATCGCGATGGAAATATCCTTTCAGGAGAGGCTTTTATTCAGAAAATGGGTGAAAAGGGATCCGTTCTCATAGGCTTTGCAAGCCCGCTGTACGGCCTTGACGGCGGTACGATCGGCGCCATCGAATCCATTCTCGATGTCACGGATATCCGGCAGGTGGAGGCCGAGCTGAAGGAAGCCAAGGAAGCGGCCGATACGGCCAACAAGTCAAAGAGCGCTTTCCTCGCGAACATGTCCCATGAGATCCGCACGCCCATGAATGCGATCCTCGGCTTCGCCCGCCTGATGGAACGGGACGTCAATCTGTCTTCCCTGTCGCGCGAACATCTGGAGATCATCAACCGCAGCGGCGAGCACCTGCTCGCGCTTATCAACGATATTCTCGAGATGTCCAAGATAGAAGCGGGCCGGACCACGTTCGTGCCGAAAACCTTTGACCTTCACGACCTGATTCAGGACATCGAAAAAATGTTTCGAATCAGGACCGACGCCAGGGGCCTGAGTTTCCAGATGGAGAAAATCGGACAGGTCCCCCGCTGGGTCGTCACGGATGAAGGAAAACTCCGCCAGGTGCTCATCAACCTGCTGGGCAATGCCGTCAAATTCACCCAGGAGGGAGGCATCGTCCTGAGGATCGCCGCGGCGGCTGCGGCGCATGGCGAGCAGGCTATCCAGTTTGAAGTGCAGGATACGGGACCGGGCATAATGGAAGAAGAAATCGGCCGTCTGTTTCAGGCTTTTGAGCAGGCCCGTGCAGGCGTCAAAAACGGGGGAACCGGACTGGGACTGGCCCTCAGCAACGGATTCGTAAAAATTCTCGGCGGCCGAGCCATAGAGGTGACGAGCGCTGTCGGTAAGGGAACAACTTTCCGGTTTTCCATACCGTTCATGATCGGGGATGAGGAAAAAGTGAAGGAGAAAGAAGCGAGGAAAATCGTTCTGGGCCTGAGGCCCGGCCAGGGCGAGTTTCGGATTCTTATCGCGGATGACCGGGAAACCAACCGCCAGCTTCTTTCCCGGCTGCTTGAGCCTTCAGGTTTTTCCATTCGTGAGGCCGTCAATGGAGAAGAGGCGTTGCACGCCGCAAGGGAATGGGCCCCCAGGGTGATCCTCATGGACATGACCATGCCGGTGATGGATGGATACGAGGCAACCCGCATCATTAAATCGGAGCCGGGTCTGAAGGACATCACGGTTCTCGCTCTTACCGCCAGCGCATTCGACGAGGACAGGCAGCGTATATTCGCCGCCGGCGCCGACGGTTATCTGTCCAAGCCATTCAGGGAAGAGGAGCTGTTTGAAAGCATCCGAAAATTGACCGGCGTGGAGTATCTGTATCAGGAAGATGTTGCAATGGAGAAAACTTCCGGGCAGGCAGAAGGGACTGAATCAATACGGCGGATGGTCGCTTCAGTGGATCCCGGGCTCGTCACCCGGATACGCAATGCCGTGGCGAGCGCAGATCTGGATTTATTGGAGGAACTGGCCCTCGAGCTCGCCCCGGAACATCAGGCCCTGGCTCAACGGGTGCGGGAACTGGCCGCCCGGTATGAATACAACGCACTGACCGCGCTTTTTTCCCCGGAATGATCCTTTGAGCGGCGAAGGAGATATCGCGACTGGCGACGGACGATAAAGAAGCTTCAGTTTGGTTTCGACAGGTCTTCCTTCCGGCGCTTCATGACCGCGCGGTGAATCAGGAAAATATAGGGAAGCCCCATGTTCGTCTCGAGCAGGCTGTTGACGACCAGGGTCCTGAGGTCGCCGGGCCTGATGCCGGTGATGAACAGCACGAATTCCCATTCGAACTGCACGAGAATCCCTATCGCGAGAATCCAGAGTATCGGATACCTCTGTGCCTTTTCGGTTCGCATGTTGTGGACGAAAAGCCATAAGTATCCGGCCACGAGCATCAATCCCATAACTCCGTGATACGCCCCGGTGCCGCGGGAAATGGCGATCTGCGTGAAACCGCATCCGAAACTCTGCGCAAACAGGGCTATGCCGAGCCATGCCATGGGAATGAGCAGGGCCCAGTACAATAAAAACTCGTCCCTGTCGAGCCACAGCCAGATAAGCGCGAAATTGGTTATTCCGTAACTCATCGACAGCCACAGCAAAAACCAGCAGGGGTCAGCGCCTGCAACGGTCCGCGTGCCCAGGGCCAGATAGAATATCCCGTAATCGACGATGAAGTAGATGACCCCACCGGCAAGGCCTGCAAAAAAGGCGACGTATCTCTTTTTCCAGGCGAGCAGAATGCAGAATACGATCAGAAATATGATATCCGCGTAGATGTACAGCGAGTTGAATTGCCGTGACGGTATGATTTCATGCATGAATGTTCCCTCTTTCAAATGTTTTATTGCCGCATATCATTCTATAAGCAATTTTAAATTTGTCAAAACTTTCCTCGATATTAGCGGCGTCCGGCTCAAAAATAAAAAAAAAGCTTGCATGACGGTCGGATTCCGCCATTATCTAAACGTTCCCGTCATCTGAAACCGGTCCGAAACGGAAGCGTTCTCCCTCACGGAACTGGTTTAGGCCGGCGGTTTCCCCTGCTTTCCGAAGAATACATAGACCGCGCACATGAATCGAAAAAACAGGAGTGAAAAACATGAACCAGGACCAGACGCCCCAAGCCTCTTTCGTGCAGAAGCCCGACACGTACCGATTCGAATTCACCGGTTCAGGAAAGGAGTATTTCAGCATCTGGATCGTCAACCTGCTGCTGTCGATCCTGACCCTGGGGATTTATTCCGCGTGGGCCAAGGTGAGGACCAACCGGTACCTGTACCGGTGCGTGAAGCTGGACGATTCCGGATTCGACTATCACGGCTCGCCAATCGCCATCCTGAAGGGAAGGATCATTACCGTGTGCCTGATCGCGGCGCTCAATATCGCCCCGCAGGTGCACCTCGCACTGTATCTTGTCGTGCTTGTCCTTTTTCTCGTGATAATGCCCTGGCTCGTGACCCGCTCGCTCGCGTTTCGCATGCGCAACAGCAGCTGGCGCGCGATACGGTTCCAGTTCAAGGGCAGGGTCGCCGAAGCGGCAAAATGCCTGTACGCCTATGGCCTGCTTTCAATGATAACTCTGTTCCTGGCCTATCCGGTTCAGTACCGGGAGATCAAGAAATTCACCTTCGAAAAAACCTACTTCGGGAAAACCGGGTTCACTTTCAGGGCCTCGATAGGGGCCGTGTACAAGGTGTTCCTGCTGACCGGGCTTTTCGTGCTGGCGATAGGCGTCTGCTACGGGATTGGAATGGCGGGATTGATGAGCGGGACCGACAGCGGGAAAAGCACCGAGGAAATATACCTGGTAATCGCGCCGCTCATGGTGATATTGTATCTGGCGCTCATTCTCGTGGTTCATCCTTTCTTCAAGACAAAAATCACGAACCTCGTCTGGAACAACGTCGAACTCGGCGAGGCGACGTTTGAATCCACCCTGACCGTTCGAAAATATTTCAAAGTGATCGCCGGCAATCTGTTCCTGACGATCCTGACCCTGGGGATTTACTGGCCGTGGGCGCTGGTGAAAATAATCCGCCTGCGCGTGGAAAACCTGTCGCTGACCGCGAGGAACGGGCTCGACAACTTCATGGCGGATTCGTCGGCCGAGGTGGGCGCCGCCGGAGAGGAGATATCGAGTGCGTTCGATTTCGACATTTCGTTCTGACGCCCCGGTTGAAATACGATGCCGGTATTATGACGGGAAGACCAGCAGGGCCAACCAGGCGGTCATACGATTCAGGGAGGGTTTCTGCATCCTGGATTTCGACGGCGGGAGCAGGGAAATCCCCCTGTCCGAGCTTTCGGTGACCGAGCCGCTGGGCGGCGCAGGGCGCATGATCAGATTCAGCGATGGCGGCTATTGCGAGGCGGCCAGGCCCGGCGATCTTAGGCATGTGCTCGCGGCGGTGGGCTACCGGGAGCCGGTCACGTCCGTGATTCAGAAAAGCGGGAAAAGAATCGCCGTTCTTTTTTTACTGCTGCTTGGCATTCTCGCCGCGGGCTATTTCTGGGCGCTGCCCTTTGCCGCCGGAATTATCGCGGAACGGATACCCCGGCCGGTGTTGAGCTACATCAGCGGCAAGAGCGTTGAGGCCCTTGACGGCAAATGGCTGTTCCCGTCAAAGCTTTCAGAAAAGAAAAAAAGCAGCCTGATCAGAAGCTTCAGGAAGGTCAGGCTTCCCGGGGGCCCTCAGCCGATAGAGGTTGCGTTCCGCAGCAGCGAGCTTCTGGGAGCCAACGCCTTTGCGCTGCCCGACGGGACGGTGCTCTTCATGGACAGGCTCGTCCGCATCGCGAAAACCAGGAACGAGCTCATCGCCGTGTACGCGCATGAAGCCGGCCACGTGGTCAACCGGCATTCGATACGGCAGATCATTCAGAATTCGGTCGTGGCGGCCCTGGTGGCCGTCTATATCGGCGACGTGAGCTCGATCGTCGGCGCGGTAAGCGGATGGATCCTGGAATCGAAATACTCCAGGGACTTCGAGCGGATGGCGGACCGATACGCTGCGGAAGCCCTTCTCCTGAACGATATATCCCCGCTCACCCTGGGGCGCGCCCTTGAGACGATAGAGGCCGATCATGAGCGCCTGCAGGGCAAGGGACAGGAAAAGGAGCTCACGGATTATATTTCGACCCACCCTCCGACCGGGGAGAGGATCGGGGAGCTGAAGGCATTCATGCGGGAAAGGGCCGCGCGGAAATAAATCTGTTCTCGACGCCGGTTTACTGCTTCAGGGTCATCGGCAGCTTGCCGGCCGCGCCGGTATCGGGCTGCGAGAAGCCGTGGTACCGGTATTCGAGCCCTATGGCGAACGTCCAGATGTCCTTGTTGAATGTTTCGTCTCCGCTTTCGCTCTTTCCCTTCTCGAAAAAGTTCTTGCTCAGCGAGAAGGTCGTGGATATCACGTGCCCGGTGAAATCGTACGTGAAGTTGATCCCGCCCGCGATGGTGTGGCTCCTGAGCGCATACTCAAGGTCGTTGTAGGTCTTGCTGTTTCCCATGGGGTCGGCGTACATGTATCCGAACCCGAGCCTGAACCACTTGATCCTTCCCTCGATGCCGACGCATGCGTCGATCCCGGTGCCGTAATCGTCGTCGTACGAGATGACCTCGTCCTTCCTGTCGCCGGCCCTGTCTGAAAGGGTCGTGAAATAGAAGTTGAAGCTCGTGTACAACCCGAGGTACCTGATCGGCGAATACGACAGCCCCACGCCGAGCAGCATCGGCAGGTCCCTGCTCGTCACCCGGCCGTCCACGAACATTCCCCCGAAGTCCTTGTTGTCATGAACGTCTTCGACGAACGATAGGAAAGTCGGCGTCTCCAGGCGCAGGCCGATCACCATGTCTTCGAACGGGACTATGTCGAGCCCGACGATGCCGCCGATGCCGTCTGCGGTGGTCGTGGCGTCGAGCTGGAGGTTCACGATCTCGTCCGAGGCGTCGTTGAGGCCGGCGTCCTCGCCGGTCTGGTTGTCGTCGCCGGCGTCGGTGCCGTCGACCGCCTGATCGATGAACTGCTGGTGCACCAGTTCGACCAGCGTCAGCGGGTCGAGCCCGTCGGGATAGTTTATGTTGGCGGCGGTGGCTCCGGGATTCACCCTGTACCGGGAAAATCCCTTGTAACTGTTAACGACGTGCATGTAGCGCAGGCCGACCGACAGCGACACGTAGTTGTTGAAGCGGTACGCGCCGCCCACGGTGCCGGCGAGGTACATGGAGCTTCCGGTTATGCTGCCGTCCTCCCATGCAACCGACGTGGAAGAGAGGTCGATGAAGTCATCGACCAGCTGTGATACGTGGTTTTCGCTCGAGATATACGCCCTCAGCATGTCGCCGTCGGTCCCGGTCGTGGTCTGGACAGCGTCCCACATCTCGGCTTTCAGCGTGGAGGCGATTTCCTTCAAGGCCTCGTCCCTGACAAGGGAGCTGTATATGGGCATCATGGGCACGCCGTTTTTGTAGTTGAGGGTCCCGCCGCCTGCCGGGATGGTGAATCCGCCGAAGACCGAGAACTTTCCCTTTTTGTATATGACATAGGCGTTCGGAATGAGCCACTCGGGCTTTTCAGACCTGTAGGTGTCGCCCTGGTGTTTTATGGAATAGTTAATGAAAGCAGACTGGTTGGCGAGCTGCACATACAGCCCGTCTTTCATGAGCGCCGTGCCTGCGGGGTTGTAGTTGACCGCATCCGCTGAATCGGTCGCTGCGTTTCTGCTCAGGGTGAGAAAAAAATCGGCGCTCTGGTTCTGCATGTAGTCGATGTTGGCCAGAGCACCGGAGGAGAAGATGAGGCATAACAGTGCGGATTTCAACGCGAATCCGGGAATGCACGCTGCGCGCGCGCTTTTAATTTTTAAAAGAGTAGTGGATAACATATGATAAATCCTTGAGGTTGAGAATCTGGTAAGGACCGTTCGGACCGTGATGAAACGCTATCACATGCGCGCATGATACGCCAATCAGTGTCTGACCGGTCAGATTTTGGTTGACCGGGCGCGCTATTGATTGTAAAAACAGGAGCGGTTCCGGCGCGGTGCCATTGCTCCGGAATCCACCCCGAATACAGGAAAATTTCGTGAACACGATGAAAAAAATAGCAGTAGTGATATTCCCGTTTTTACTGGCCGCTTCATGCGATATCAGGTCCGGGCATGTGGTATTGGACGAAAAATGTTCCGGCCCGCTCGTCACAGACGAGACGTTCGACGAGGCGGACCGTCCCGGCCTCGAATACGACGACACCGGCGATTATTTTCTGGTCAGGCCATGGAATTACGAAAAAGACCGTAACGCCTCGAGGAAATATCCCCTGCTCATCTATCTGCACGGCTCGAGCCAGGAAGGATACCTGAAAAACCTGTACTACATGGGTATGGGATACTATTCGCCGACCGACACCGAGGGCGATTATTCAGCCGAGTACCGGAAGGACATCGCCGACGTGTTCAGGAAGACGTATCCATGCTTCGCGTTCGTGCCGCAGGGGCCGGGCGGATGGAACACCGGGACCCTGATCGCTCAGATAGAACAGCTGAAGGCCGATTGTCGCATCGATCCGGACCGCATCTATATTCACGGATTTTCCATGGGCGGCAGCGCCATCTATCCCCTGGCCGAGGCCTACTACGAGTACAACGGGCAGCTCTTTGCCGGGATGATCAGGCTGAACGGATACAGTTCGGTCTCTCTCGGCGACCCGATCGTGGAGAACACGTCGGTCTGGGTCATGGTCGGGCTGGGCGACAGCCAGTCGGTGATCGACAACATCAGGGAGGCGTATGCGTTTCTGAGGGACCACGATTTCAACTCCGGCGCTTTCAGGAGCGAGCGGTCCGATTACATCGTCGGTGAGGCGCCGTATGAGCACCGGGCCGACTCGGTCGGCCTCATGAAGGACGGCGTCAGGTTCGCTCTGAAGACCGAATATCCCGACGACGGGCATTTCGTCACCGAGTTCCCCTTTCGCGATCCGCATGTATTCGAGTGGCTGTTCTGCCAGTCTGTGGGCAACAGGTAAGGAGGATCACATGGAGAATAGCTTTCTTATCACGGAGTCGTGGGGCCTAGTGAAAAAACGATTATAAGTTGAAAGTCTTATCGCATTTTTTTCCGATAATATCAATAATGAGAACCATGCTCGCCACATTCCTCCTGGTCATTGCCTGCTGTAGTCTGGCGCCGGCCCAGGAGCAGGGATACCAGGCGCTCTATGAAAAGGGCGAATACGCGCTCGCCCTCAGGCAGATCGATTCGTCCCTGAACGACATCTACAGTAAAAGGGTGGATGACAAGAGGGTGCCGTCCGGTTTTATCACCCTGAAAAACACCGACAAGGACATTGACCTGGTCAGGATGTTCAGGGAGCGAAAGGCGAGCGGATTTTTCATCGAGGACAATCCCGAGATTTCGGGCCTGCACCTGTACGCGGCCCGGTGCAGCGTGAAGCTCAAAAAACCGGAAAACGCGCTGAACCACTACTACCAGTGCCTGAGGTTCAGGAAACTCGAGTATAAAAGGGACGATGTGGTTTTTCACGAGATGGCCGGGATATTCAGGGACCGGGGCCATTTCAGGGCGTACCTGAATTTTCTCGAAGCCGCCTATTCGCTGAACAGGGAGGAATACGCCTACTCGAAGGAGCTGGGCGCGGCCCTGTACCCGACTGCGGACAAAAAACGCTCGATCTACCATCTCGAACGCTACGTCACGAACGCCGAGGACAAGCCCGACCCGAAGCTGTACCTGATGATCGGCAATCTCAACGAGGATATCGGGAAATATCTCGAGACCGAGAAATACTATATCCGCTACCTGGAGCTGAATCCAGACGACGGCCCTGTCCAGTTCGCACTCGGCCACAACGCCTACAAGAGGACGGGCAATTATTCCCTGGCCATGGCGTGCCTGGGGCGCGCCCTCTCGGTTCTCCCCGAATCCGACATCATCAGGCGTTCCAAATCGCACGAGTACATAGCCGACATGTCGTTTTCGGATCTGGAATACGAAAATGCGGTGAAAAACTATCTGGAGACCGTCAAATACCAGGAAAAGATCGCGGAAAAGATGGCCGCGGTGCAGAAGGAGATCGACGGTTTCACCGGGCAGATCAACAAACTCAAGACGTCGCTCCTGAAAGAGGGGGATTTCGACGAATACGAGCAGTACGAGTTTCTCAAGGAGGAGAGGGCGAAAAAAGAGCTTGATCTCGTCGAGATCGGCAGGGAATACTCCAGGCTCAACGCAGGCAGGGTCCGCTGGGCGCTGGCCGAATCCTACCAGAACCTGGAGCAGTACGAACAGGCCATAACCTGGTACCGGCAGGCGATCTCGTTCGACTACAATTCCAACCGCGCGAGGGACAGGATCGTAAAATTACAGTTGAAAATAAAAAGGGGTTATTAAATATTTGTTTGCGCAATAATCAATCAAGGTTAAAATATCCTTAAGAAAAAGAGGTTACACCATGTCCGGTCATTCGAAGTGGGCCACAATTAAAAGAAAGAAAGGCGCTCTCGACGCGAAAAGGGGAGCCCTGTTCACCAAGATAATCAAGGAAATCACTATAGCGGCCAGGATGGGCGGCGAGGACCCCAATGCCAACCCGAGGCTCAGGACCGCGGTGGCAAAGGCCAAGGCGAACAACATGCCCAACGACAACATCGACAGGGCGATAAAAAAAGGCGCAGGCACGCTCGATGGGGTCATTTACGAGGAGATCCGCTACGAGGGATACGGCCCGGGCGGGGTCGCGATCATGGTCGACTGCCTGACCGACAACCGTAACCGGACCACGCCCGAGGTCAGGACGACCTTCAGCAAACACGGCGGGAACCTCGGCGAGGCGGGCTGCGTGGCCTACATGTTTTCGCGCAAGGGTAACATCATCATCGAGCCCGGCCAGACCAACGAGGATGAGGTCATGGAGCTCCTGCTCGACTACGACGTCGACGATATCACGACCGACGACGGCATCATCGAGATCGTCTGCTCCGCAGATTCGTTCAACGAGATAAACGACCTTCTCACCGGCAAGGGGTTCAAGCTTTCGACGAGCGAGATCACCATGATACCCCAGACCACGGTGCCGCTCGACGAGAAAAAGGCAGCCCAGTGCATGAGGCTCGTCGAGCTCCTCGAAGACCTTGACGACGCGCAGAACGTCTATTCGAATTACGACATCTCGGACGAGATCATGATGAAGATCAGCGAGGGCCAGTGAGGATTCTGGGGATCGATCCCGGTTACGGAATACTGGGATGGTCGGTCGTCGAGAGCGACCTCACTCTTGTGGATTACGGGACGATCGAAACATCGTCCCTTCTTTCTTTCGACGAGAGGCTGCTGCAGATCCACAACGCGCTCAGGAAAATCATCGACGAGTACTCTCCGGAATTCGCCGCCGTCGAAAAGCTTTTTTTCCAGAACAACACCACCACCGCGATGGACGTGGCCAAGGCCATCGGCGCGGTGATACTCACCCTCAAGATATCCGATATCGGCTACGAGGAATACACCCCGTCCCAGGTCAAGCAGGCGATAACCGGCTACGGCAGGGCCCCGAAGGAGCAGATGCAGCAGATGATCAAGCGGATCTTCGGCATCAGGGAAGTGCCCAGGCCCGACGACGCGGCCGACGCGCTCGCGGTGGCCGCGTGCCACTGCATGAAGATCGGCAACAAAAATATGGCTAAGATTTAACTCCAATCGGGGATATTGCCCTCGCCCCTGCTCCGCCCCGCCGGAGGCTTGCCGGTTAACCGGCCCACGGCCCACCAGGCCGCAATGCCGAAGACGGACACTATGATTCCGTAGATAAGCATGTTCCTCGGCCTGTTGCGGTCCTCGTATGAATCGACGAATGCGTTGCGCGGATTGCCCTCTTCGTGGATGACCCTGATGGCGCCGCCGCGCGGGCTCGATTCTGAGGGCAGGCATACCTTTATATCATGCAGGATGTGGCGCATTGACTGATTCTTTCCGGCCGGGTATTCCACGTCAATGATCCACCAGTATCCGCCGGAGACCGCGCTCTGCTTTTCCTCTTCCGGGGCCCTCGCCGCGACAATGACGCCGCTGACCTCAACAGGATGTTTCTGGATGCGGTCATGGAGTTCGATCGCGAACAGGGATGATATCAGGATGCATGAGCTTATCACGAGGAAGAAAATCTGAAAGCCGAAATTGACGAGTGCGCCGTACGGAGTTTCAAACCTGGGGTCGCCGCCGCCTTCAGGCCCGAAATCGTGATCGATCAGCCCGATACGCTGGTCGAGCAGGATCATGGCCAGGGCCATGGCGGCCACGGTGGCCAGGGCCGGGAGCCGGTCGGGCCCGTAACCCCAGGGCGTGATCCCGAGAACGACGGCCATTATGATGGCCCGCACCAGGGGCTTTGCCACGAAAATGTGGGCGACCTTTCTGCCGCGTTTCCAGTCGCTTCTGAAAAACTGGAGCCACAGGGTCACGAGGCCCGAGAAAATCATGAGGGCGAGCGACGCCGACATGCTGCCCGGAAATGCGGTAATTCCCCCGGGCGGCGGCAAAAAGAGCCCGGCGAGATGCTCCAGCGCCTCGGCCGCGCCGGTCAGGCCGTAATGGGATTTCGCCATTTCGCAGATCACGTACAGGTTGCCTCCCAGTATGCCCGCGAAATATACGAACCAGACGGCGAGGAAAATGACCCAGCCCTTCCATCCCCCGAACAGGGAGAGCGCCTCTTTCATGGGGTCAGGTGTTTTATTCCCCATACCCGCAATACCGGATATCAGCACCCCGACCAGCACCGCCACCAGGACCAGGTCGACCAGCGCGAGCTCGACCCAGTAGGCCAGCAGCAGCGCTATGGGGTCCCAGCCGAGAAAAGCGCATCCGATCAGCGGCAGCAGGTGCGCGGCCGTTGCAAGGACGACGGCGACGAGCCTGCCCGGGCCCAGGCGCATTATTCCCAGGATCGGGATAAGCCGCTCGAGCGCCATGAGCATGAGGGTGAGAAATCTTTTCATCAGTTAGTCCCGGTTTATCGCATCCCGCTGAATGGCGGATTCACAGTTTTAATCGGTATCGGCCGACAGAATAAGGAATTGAAAATACTCTTGCATGCCCGGTAGTTTTTGTCAACAGGTACTCATTGGGGTCTGATCGAAAGAAAGCAGTTCCGTTTAACTGAAATAAATGCTTGAATAAATCATTCATCAGCATGTATACTCTTTATTGTCGATTCCCCCTGATTTTACAATAATACAGCGCCATAACGGAGAACCATATGAAAGAAAAACCTCTCTCGATAGCCATCATCGGTACAGGAGCTGCCGGACTCACCGCGGCGTATCTGCTGCAACACAGGCATGATATCACGTTGATCGAAAAAAACGATTACATCGGCGGGCATACCCATACGATCATGGTCGACAGGGGAGCAGACAGGGAAATTCCCGTTGATACCGGATTCATTGTAATGAACCATCGCACCTATCCCCTGCTCACCAGGCTTCTGGAACGGCTCGGGGTGGGCCTCAGGGACAGCGAGATGTCGTTCGGATACTATTGCGAAAATACCGGGATCGAGTATTCCAGCAAGGGCGCTAACGGTTTTTTCGCCAGGAGGTCGAGTCTTTTCAAAGGCGTTTATTACCGGATTCTGGCCGATGTATTCAGGTTTCACCGTGACGGAAAACAGGATCTGCTTTCCGGAAAGCTCGAAGGCATGACGCTCGGGGAATACCTCCGGTCCAGGGGATATTCGGAGCAGTTCATCACCCACCACATAATCCCGATGGGGGCCGCGGTATGGTCGACCAGGTTCGATCTCATGATGGAATTCCCCGCAGGCACCTTTGTTAGGTTCCTGTACAACCACGGCCTGCTGAGCTTCAGGGACAGGCCGCAGTGGCGCACCGTTGTGGGCGGCAGTCATTCATACGTGCGGAAAATCCTCGAAGGATTCAAAGGTACGGTCATAAAGAACAACCCGGCGACCGGCATATCAAGGACAGGAAAAAAAGTATCGGTCTCGCTCAGGAGCGGGACTAAAAAGAGTTTTGACAAAGTCATAATCGCGACCCACGCCGACGAGGCATTGAAGCTCCTGACCGATCCCACGGCCGACGAAAAAAAACTGCTGGGCCCGTGGACGTATGAAAAGAACCTCACCGTTCTTCACACCGACCAGAGCGTGATGCCGCCTGAAAAAAGGGCCTGGGCCTCATGGAACTTCACCAGGGAAAAAACGGCATCCGGGAATCCGCCGCTGTCGCTCACCTATCACATGAACAGGCTCCAGGGCCTCGATACGCACAACCAGTATTTTGTCACGCTCAACAGGCAGCATCCCATACCGGATGAAAAAGTAATAGCGACCATGATGTACATGCACCCCCAGTACACCTTCGGCGCGGTGAAGACGCAGCAATTTTTACCGACCCTCAATGAATCGGGAAACACCTTTTTCTGCGGAAGTTATTTCGGGTACGGTTTTCACGAGGACGCGGTAAAATCCGGCGCCGAAGTGGCCAAGCTGTTCGGAGAAAAACTGTGAACACGAAAATATATTCAGGCCAGGTAATACACCATCGTTTCAGCCCCGCGGAGCATACCCTCCGCTACCCGGTATACTTTTACGCCTTCGATCTCGATGAGCTCGAAACACTGCACCGTGAAATACGGTTCTTCAGCTACAATGCCCGAAACATCGTGTCGCTATGGGACCGCGACTACCTGTTCGGCGACGGGTCGATTAAAAAACGGCTCATGAAAATACTGGAAAACCGGCCTTACGGGGGTTCAGTCCGGCGGGTCATGCTAGTGACATCGGCCCGCTTTTGCGGATATGTATTCAATCCCGTCAGTTTCTTTCACTGTTTCGACAGGGCGGGGGGACTGGTATGCGTGGTCGCCGAGGTGAACAACACGTTCGGAGAGCGCCACATCTATATTCTTGACGGCAAACAGCGCGCAAAGCGGTTGCCGGTGCTGTACCGTCAGGACAAGCAGTTCCACGTTTCGCCGTTCAACAATCTCGAGGGATATTACGAGCTCGGGTTCTCGGCACTCGGCGAGAACGCATCCATGTCGGTCACACTCTTCAGGAACAGTCAGAAAATAATGACCGCGCACCTTTCGGGCACGGGAGCAGCACTTTCGTCGTCGGAGCTGACCGGGGTTTTGCGCCGGTTCCCGGTAACGGCGCTGCTGACGGTTTTCAGGATATACCGGGAAGCGGCGAAGCTGTTCTTCGTCAAAAAACTGAAATACCATAAAAAGCCGGTTCCATCCCACGAGATGACCATATCGCTGAAACCGCCTTCGCCCGGGCAGCGTTTCGCGCGGAGCGTAATCATTTATTTCCTGAAAAAATTCATGTCAGGCTCGATCGAGGCGGTTTTTCCCGACGGAACAATAAAAACCCTGCGCGGGCCGTATGAAGGCCCCGTGGCGTCGATATCGATCAGGGACAACCGGTTTTTCTGGAAACTCATCAAGCAGGGAGACATCGGATTCGGCGAGGCGTTCGTCGGCGGGATGTGGAATTCTCCCGACGTTACGGGTCTGCTCGATTTCATCATCGCGAACATGCAGCTGTTCGAGCAGAGAAACAGCAGCCTCAGGAACCTCTCCCATCGCGTAAAAAAGCTGACCCACCCGGTACGCAGGAACACGAGGAAGGGAAGCAGAAAAAACATCAGCGAGCATTATGATCTCGGAAACGATTTTTTCAGGACATTCCTTGATAAAAGACTTCTTTATTCATGCGGCATATACCGCAATCCCGGCGATTCGCTCGAGCAGGCGCAGCTTAACAAGGTCCGCGAAATCATGTCAATGGCCAAAATCGGCAAAGGCGACAGCGTGCTCGAAATCGGCTCGGGGTGGGGAGGCTTTGCCGTGGAGGCGGTCAGGTCGACCGGCTGCCGTGTAACCACGGTAACGGTGTCCCAAAAACAGTACGAGTACGTGACTGCGCTCGTGAAAAAACTCGGCATGAACGACAGCATCACGATCCTTTTCAGGGACTACCGTGACATTGAGGGAAGCTTCGACAGGATTATATCGATCGAGATGCTCGAGGCGATCGGCGTCGAATACTTCGGGGCATTCTTCAAAAAATGCGAATCGCTCCTCAAGCCCCAGGGAATCATGGCGCACCAGATAATCATGATCCCCGACCACCGCCTCGACCGTTATCTGCGGACTCATGACTGGATGCGCAAGCACATCTTCCCCGGGGGCGAGCTGCCGTCACTGTCGGTTATCGTCGAGGCCATGAAGAACAATTCGACCTTTTTCGTCCAGGAACTCAGGAACATAGGCCCGCATTACGCGCGGACCCTGTATGACTGGCGGATGAAGTTTTCCGACTCGGCGGATAAACTGCTTGCGATGGGTTACGATGCCGAATTCCAGAAAAAATGGCTTTACTACCTTATGATCTGCGAAGCATCGTTCAAAAGCAGGATCATATATGATTCAATACTGGTTTTTTCACGTCAATACAACCAGACGATTCCGTATTCGGATTCATTCGAATACGGAAGAACGGAAGTCACAGGGCGCCCATCAGGTAATAGACGTAAAAGCCGGAAATGATCCCCTGTACGGTTCCCCAGGCTATGTCTATGATGGTTATTGGTACGGGCCATTTTTTCACGAATGACAGGTTGGTGAGGTCATAGGTGGCGTAGATTATGAATCCGCAAAAACCTCCGAAGGGCACCGATACCATAAGCCTGTTGTCGATCTGGAGCGAAACCGTGATCATTGCCGCAAGGCCAACAGCGATGATGCACTGGGCGAGAAGGCCCACCGGAAGGATGAACTTGACCCGATCGTTCCTGATTTGCGCCAGGTAACCGAGCTGCTTGAAATAGATGCGCCGGGCGACAACCGAGAGCCACAACAGGTCAAGGCAGATGAAAATAACGGCCGAAGCCAGGGCGGTTTTGACGAATTGCAGTGTAAATAGAACGTTCATTTTTTTTCTCCGTTGTGTTATTTGTACAGTCTAATATGGGTAATGGTTCCGGTCAAGCGCAAGAATAATTGAGCGCTCATCATGGCGAAAACCTGAATACATGCATTAATTGCATAATGCCCACACTGGAGGGATCTATGGAAAACATACTGAATGCCGCGCCGATATTCGTCATCAACATCTGTGCAATTATGGCCCTCATGCTTGCGGGATGGATAATCAGCCTTGCGGTAAAAAACGCGGCGCTGGCGGACCGCATCTGGGGACTTGGTTTCGTCCTGGTGGCATGGGTTACATTCATACAGGTCGAATACGATGCTGCGAAAACAATAATTATCCCGGCGCTGACCACCCTGTGGGGCCTGAGGCTCTTCATCCACATTTCCTGGAGGAGCCGCGGCAAAGGAGAGGACCCCAGGTACGGCGCCATGAGAAAGAAACACGGGGATTCCTTCTGGATCATAAGCCTCTTCAAGGTCTTTATCGTCCAGGGGCTGTTCATGTGGACGATTTCTTTCGTGGTGCAGTACGGGCAGGCGGCCCGTTATGACGCGGCCATCAACGCATTCGATATTGCAGGCATGCTCATATGGGCCGTCGGTCTGTTTTTCGAATCGGTCGCCGACTGGCAGCTTGCCCGATTCATTTTAAACCCCGAAAACAGGGGAAAGATAATGAACCGCGGATTGTGGAAATACTCGCGTCACCCGAACTATTTCGGCGAATCGTGCATTTGGTGGGGGATGTTTATCATCGTGCTCCAGGCCCCCGGCGGGATTGCCACGATAATAAGCCCGCTGCTCATCACCTATACGCTTCTGAGGGTATCGGGCGTAACCCTAATGGAAAGGACCATTTTCGGCGACAATCCTGATTACAAAAAATATGTTGAAACGACCAGCTCTTTCATTCCGTGGTTTCCAGGAAAGCCGGGATGATTGATATCATTCCGGTCCAGGGGGGGATTACAGTATATACTCCCTCACCACGTGCTCGGCGAACGGCATGGAGCAGGTGAACGCGGGCGAGACCGAGTTGAGCACGTGCACGCAATTCTCCTTGCGCACGACCATGAAATCCATGACCAGCTGCTTCTTCTTCCAGTCGACGAGCTGCGGCCTGATGCCGACCTTCTCCGCGTGCTCGATGTCGGCCGGCTCGAGCCTGCGCACGAGCTCCTTCGCGCTCCGGTAAAAATACCGCGAGATGTATTTTTTAGGCTCCTCGAACGCCAGGCTCCTGAACTGGGGGTTCAGCAGAAAGAGCATGGCGTCGCGGTACAGAATCCCCGGGAACTCGCCGTTGAGCCCGGCCAGCAGCCCGTAGTTCTCGCGCGCGAACGCCGGTATCGCGGTCGGCCCGAGGTATAGTTCGCCCTTCGTGTTTTTCGTGAAATGGACTCCCAGGAAAGGATTCTTTATGTTGGGTACGGGATAGATGTTCCCCTTCACCATGCCGGCCCGCGCGGGCACGATTTTCTTGTAGGTGCCCTTGAATGGCAGTAGCCGGTACTCCGCCCCGACGCCGTGGCTGTGCGCGATGATATCGCTGTAGGCCCCGGCTGCGTTGATGAAAAGCTCGAACGCGAATTTTCCCCTGCCGGTATCGACCGCGCGGCCGCTCCCGAGTCCGATGACCCGCGTGTCGAAGAAAAATTCGACCTTGCCCGTGGACGCGAGATCCTCGACCATCGCGGCCACCACCTGTTTCGGATCGACCACCGCGGTCCCGGGCGAATGGAGCGCGGTTTCGCAGGTCTTGGCCTCTGGCTCGATCGAGGCCAGCTCCTTTTCGGTGATGAGCTTCGCGCTGGCGCCGTTTGCAACGGCGCGCCGGTGGAGCTCGACCACGGTGGGAACCTCGCCGGGATTCTTCGCGACGATGACCTTGCCGCTTTCGAGCAGGGCCAGATTTTTCTTTCTGCAGAATTCCTTCATGGCTGCGTTGCCCTGCGCGCAGAACCGGGCCTTGAGCGTGTCTGAGGAGTAGTAGATGCCGGCGTGCAGCACGCCGCTGTTCCGGCCCGAGGCGTGCGTCCCGGCGCGGTCCTCCTTCTCGATGACGGCGATCGATTTATGGCCCTTCCGGACGAGCTCCCGGGCAAGAGTGAGGCCGACGATGCCGGCCCCGCAGATTACTGTCCCGTATTTTCTGTCGTGCGCGTTCATCCGGATCATTCCCTGAGCAGCATTTCTTCGATGAAGAATTTCTCGTTGATCGACAGCGATGAGACCTCGAGCCTTATGATCCTGTTCTGCGCGTGGATCAACTGCTGCAGGGTGACGTCGTCCTTGAGCCTCGTCCTGGCTATGTCCTTTATCTCCGGGACCAGCTTCATGATGAATCCGAACGTGTCTTTGCCGATGATTTCGATATGGCCGTCGTTCATGTCGAAGGTGTTTTTTATCATAAGGACGTTTTCTCTTGCTATCTCGCGGTAGCGGATCCACTTGCCCATGAACTGCCAGTAGTAGTTGATGACGTTTTTCTGGATGTTGAGCACGAAGACCCCGGCGTTGGTCAGGAGTATCGTCATGGCGACAATGAACAGTATGAAAAGAAGGAATCCGTTGACCACGGAGCGGAGCAGCGAGAGTATCTCGTCCGCGAAAAGGACGAAGTTGAAGAAATGAAAAAACCCGTACACGAGCGAAAGGAAAAACAGATACTGGAAAAACGAGAAGCTTTTTTTCCACCTGAGCGAAAGGGTTTCGTTCTGGAACGATTTCTTGATCCTGGTCTTTTCGGGTAGGTCGACCGACAGCTTCATGACCGGAACGTCCTTCAGCTTCACGTTCTTGATGACCGGGGTGTTGTCGATGTAGAGGTCGCGGCCGGTGAGGTCCTGGAGCTTGCGCGCGAAATTCAGCGCCTCGTCCTTGCCGCTGAATTCGGCCACGTGAAGGGACGAGCCGAACTCGTTCATGAGCACAATTTCATACGAGGTGATGATGTTTTTTTTTCTGTCCGGAGTGAGCTTGGTCTGGATGCTGATGATCGAATATCTCTTTATCGGAATCTTGAACGGCGCTATCTGGGTGAAGGTGGATTCGAGTATGCTGATGAACCCGGGGTCGCTGTTCAGGTATATCTTGTAGTACCGGGAATTCAGGAAAAAGAGGAGGCCCAGGGACGAGAGTACCAGCCCCGCGCTCAGTATGAGGTGGCCTCCTGACATATGTGAGAAGATGAGATAAATCCCCGTTATGAGCAGCCCGATGCCCGAAAATGTCGCGATCCAGATAAAAGTCCGGGACGATTTGATTATCAGCGTATTGTTGGTTAAGACGGCCAAGTCTTTCATCTGCGTCCTCCGTAATCCTGAAACTCTATAATCGCATTGGATAGGGTGTCAAACAGAATTTTATGGGATAGGTCCTGCTATTCCTTTGCGTTGGGGCGAAGCGCGCTACGCCACAACGCAAAGGCAGGTATTTTTCCCGGAAATCGGGTTGATTTTTTCACCGCGGGAAATAGTGTACTGTTGGAATCCCCCGGCATTGTTTGCGCTTGATTAAACACGGCCCGGCGGATAGAATGGCACCATAGGAGCACAGCATGCAGATCGAATTCGTCGGAGGGGCCAGGACGGTAACCGGCTCGTCGTTCATAGTCAAGGACAAGGACTTCACTATCATGGTGGATTGCGGGATGTTCCAGGGAAAGCGGGAGCTCAAGGCCCGCAACCACCTGAACCTTATATACGCGCCGAAAAAGATCGACGCCCTTCTTCTCACGCACGCCCATATCGACCACAGCGGCCTCGTGCCCAAGCTGGTCAAGGAGGGCTTTTTCTCCAACATCTACGCGACCGAGGCCACGGCAGACCTGTGCTCGGTGATGCTTCCGGACAGCGCGCACATCCAGGAGATGGACACCGACTGGGTGAACCGGCGCAACAGGAGGCTGGGCAGGGACGTTTCGGACGCCCTGTACACGGTGGAGGACGCCGAGAACAGCCTCAAGAACTTCGTCCCGGTGAGCTACGACAAGGTCATACAGATACACCCGCGGATTCAGGTGAGGTTCAGGGACGCGGGGCACATCCTCGGTTCGGCGTTCATAGAGATGTGGATCGACGAGGACGGCAAAAAGACCAAGATCGTCTTTTCCGGCGACATCGGGCAGAAGGGCCAGGCGATCATCCGCAATCCCGAGACGGTCGACGAGGCCGACATCCTGCTCATCGAGTCTACGTACGGCGACCGGGAGCACAGGGACAGGCAGGCGACGTACGACGAACTCAGGCAGATAATCCTCGACGCCCGCAACAAGAACGGAAACATCGTCATCCCCGCGTTCGCGATCGAGCGCACGCAGGAGATCATATACACTCTGTCCAAGCTGATGAAGAGCGGCGAGATACCGCAGATCCCGGTGTACATCGATTCCCCTCTGGCCATTTCGGCGACCGAGATATTCAAGAAGAACGAGCAGTGCTTCGACGATGAGATGCGCAGGATCCTGCTTTCGGGAGACAGTCCGCTGGATTTTCCGAGCCTGAAGTTTGTACGGTCTTCCGAGGAATCGAAGGCGCTGAACGACACCGCAAAGGGATCGATCATCATCTCGGCGAGCGGGATGTGCACCGCGGGCCGGATCAAGTACCATCTGATGAACAACCTGTACAAGCCGGGATCGAGCGTCGTTTTCGTCGGATACCAGGCCGAGGGGACGCTGGGCCGCAGGCTCGTCGACGGGGCGAAGCAGGTCAGGGTGTACGGGCAGGACGTGCACGTGAACGCGAAGATCCACACCCTGGGCGGTTTTTCGGCCCACGCCGACAGGAAGGGCCTTCTCGACTGGATGGGGACGATCAAAAACCCGAAGCTCAAGGTATTCGTGGTGCACGGAGAGGAGGACTCTTCGCTGAAGCTTTCCGAGGCCATACAGAAGGAGCACGGCCACGCCGCCTATGTTCCGCGGTGGGGTGAGATAATCGACGTTGCGTCGATGAGGTCCTCGATTGCGCCGTACGGAGCGGCCGACACCTTCAACGCGGTCGACGGCGAGATCGGGGGGCTCGAGGAGACGATCAGGGTCCTGGTCAACAAATACCGCAAGGCCCGCGATGAGAACCGCCGCATCGACATGAAGCAGCTCCAGGAGGACATCAACGACGCCCGCGAGATGCTGTCGATGATCATCGACGAGCTGTAGGAGTTTTACCATGAAGGACATGATGAGAAGAGAAGGCGACCGGGGATACGAAAAGGCCTTTATCATCGACATGGACGGAGTGATCAACAAGGGCTCTTCGCTCATCCCGGGCGCGCGCGAGTTCGTGGACCGGCTGCAGCGCGGCAGCTTCAAGTACCTTTTCCTGACAAACAATTCGTACCACACGCCCGGCGAGCTCAAGGCGCGGCTGGCGAAGATCGGCATCGATGTTGAGGAGGAGCATTTCTACACCTCGGCCATGGCCACCGCGAGCTTCCTGAAATACCAGCAGCCGCACTCGAGCGCATATGTCATAGGTGGTAGGGGCCTGCTCGAAGAGCTTCGCAAGATCGACGTCAGGCTGACGAACGAGAAGCCCGATTACGTCATCGTGGGAGAGACCGAAGAGTACGATTACGCCCGTATCGTCGAGGCGACGCTGCTCATCCAGGAGGGCGCGCGGTTCATCGCGACCAACCCGGACCTGACGGGGCCGACCAGGCGCGGGCCCGTGCCCGCCTGCGGGGCCCTTGTCGCGCCGATACAGAAGGTCACGGGAGTGGCGCCGTACTTTCTCGGCAAGCCGAACCCGGCGATGATGTACTGGGCCAGAAAAAAGCTCGGCGTGCACTCGGCGAGCTGCTTCATGATCGGCGACAGGATGGACACCGACATCGTCGGCGGTCTCGAATCGGGAATGACGTCGTGCCTCGTGCTTTCGGGCGTCACGACCAAGAAGCAGGCCGATCATTTTCCCTACAAGCCCGACTATATTTTCAACAATGTCGGTGAAATCGACCCCGCGGAAATTCTTCCCCGCAGGGAGCGCGTCCTGAAATGATGCCGCGGCGGAGCCCGCGCTTGCGCGGGCTGTCAGCGGGGTAAAATCTCGAACTATGGCTATAAAGCTTTATTACAGCAACAGCATGAAAGACCTGTGCGCCATGCTCGCCGGGTTCGCGGGAAAGAAAAGCGCCGATCCGCTCGATCCGGTCAGGGTGTTCGTGCCCAATCCGTACGTGCGCGACTGGGTCCAGATGAACCTCGCGCGCGCGAACGGCGTTGCCGCGAACATCGACTATAACCTTCTCGACGACGGCCTGTGGAAGATAATACGCGCGGCGCGGGCCAGTCAGGGTTCATGCCCGGGGATCGCGGGAGAGAGCGAAATCCGCCTGCTCGTGTACCGGGAGCTCGCACGAAACGGCGCAGCTTACGGCCCGTTCGCATCGTATCTCGGAGGAGCCGGGGGCGCGGACCGCGAAAAAAAGGCCTGGCAGCTTGCGGCCAGGCTCGCGGGCCTGTTCATGTCGTATGAAATGCGCAGGCAGGACATGATCGCCGAATGGAACGCGGGCCGCCTGATTTTCGGCGCCGACATGGAAAGGGCCCAGCGCGAGCTGTATCTTGCCGTGCTCGGAAAAGAAGGGCTCTGCGCCCGCATGCTGGGCGCTCTCACCCTGGCCGGGCACGTGCGCGAGACCGACATTGCCGCAGCAGGCCTCGGGCTGCCCGGCCTGCATTTTTTCTGCGAGTCGGGGCTCTCTCCATTTCACTGCGGCGTCATCTTCGAGCTGGGCAGGACCGCTGACGTGTACATCTATCAGGTCAATCCGTGCGCGGAATTCTGGGACGACATGGAGACCGCGGCCGAGGAGCGCTGGAAAAAGATCAAGTCCGTGAAAATCGCCGAGAACGGGGAAGGCGAGTTCCTCGATCCGGTGACGGACGAAAACCGGCTGCTGCAGCTGTGGGGACGGGCGGGCCGCGAGGACGTGAGGCTCATGGGTCTCGTCGAGGACGCATCCGGCTCGGACGCCGATTTCGAGGCTCTGTGGATCGGAGCGGGCGCGCCGGCCGGTCCCGGCACGGTGCTCGG
>JAKLIV010000046.1 GCA_022709405.1 Spirochaetota bacterium | reverse complement strand
AAAAGGAATGTTACGGCCTCACGGGACCTCGCGGTCGTGCGCGGCGACGACATCCGCCAGTCGCTCAGGAAGGCCCTTGAAGAGCTTGGGGGGCTCGGGCTATTCGTGAAAAAGGGCGACACGGTCGTGATCAAGCCCAATATCGGATGGAGCCGGGCGCCCGAATTCGCCGCTAACACGAATCCCGACCTGGTCAATGAGCTGGTCACCCTCTGCTTCCGCCACGGCGCGAAGAGGGTCCGGGTGTTCGACAATACCTGCAATAATGAAAAGATGTGCTATCACAACAGCGGGATTCAGGACGCGGTGAAAAAAGCCGGCGGCGAAATATATTACGTTTCAGACTGGAAATTCATCCCCGGCAGATTCCCGGCCGGAAGCGAGATGCAGGCATGGCCGATTTTCAGGGACGCCGTTGAATGCGACTGCTTTATCAATGTCCCGGTCGCCAAGCACCACGGCCTTACCGGCCTCACCCTTTCGATGAAAAACCTCATGGGCGTGTGCGGCGGCAACAGGGGCAAGATGCACTGGAACATCGGCGAAAAACTCGCAGACCTCACCGCTTTCATCAATCCCGATCTCACGATCATCGACGCCTACCGGGTGCTTCTGCGGCACGGGCCGAGCGGGGGCAATACCGGGGATGTCGAGATGAAGAAGACAGTCATCGCAGGGACCGATCCGGTTCTGGCCGACTCGTTCGCCGCCGGGCTCTTCGGCGTAGCGCCGGAAAGCGTCGGCTACATCGCCAGCGCGGCTGCAAAAAAAATCGGTTCGATGAAAATCTCCTCCGCCGACATTTCACGTATCGAGCTCTGAGCGGGATGAGAATCGGCCAGGACAAACTCATAATCCTGCGAAAAATCGTCCAGTCGTGCTCCATTGCCGCGGTCATCGCCATTATATGGAACACCCGTTTTCCCCTGGACAGGTTCGTGAATCCCTCGTTTTATTTCCATATCGACCCGCTGGTCATGACAACGACCGCCGTAGCCGAACGTGTCTGGCTTGACGGACTGGCGCTCGCCCTGGCCCTGCTCGCCGCAACCGCGTTTCTGGGAAGGTTTTTCTGCGGCTGGATATGCCCGCTGGGCGCGGCCCTGGATTTCATCGCCCTTCTGAAAACACCGTTCGCCCGCAGACGCCGCACGATCGAAAAAAATCCCTCGGCCGCGCGCTTCACAAAATACGCGGTCCTCGCCGTGATCGTCATCGCCGCCGGCGCGGGCCGCCAGTTCGCCTGGGCGCTCGATCCCATTGCCGTATTCATGCGGACGTTCTCGCTGGCGGTCCATCCGGGAGTCAACAACGGCCTTAACGGTTTTTTCTCCGGGATACTGATGAGAGCCGACATTCCCGGGCTCGAATCCGTCTACAATCTTCTCCGCGATTCATTCCTCGGAACCGACATTGCCGCCCTCTCGAACACCCGGGGCATCGTTCTGCTTTTTGCGGCAATCGCCGTGCCGGTCATCCTGAAAAGAAGGCTCTGGTGCCGCTACCTGTGCCCTCTCGGCGCCATGCTCGCGCTCCCCGCCCTGCTTTCCCCGCTTCGGCGAAAAGCATCGTGCGGAAAAAAATGCCGGGCCTGCATGCACTCCTGCCGCATGAACGCGATATACTCCGACAACTCTTACCGCAGGGAGGAGTGCATCCTCTGCTTTGACTGCGTTCGGGACTGCCCGGATGATTCGACCCGTTTCGCCTTCTCTCCCGTTCCGAAGCGAAAAAATGTCCGTTCAGGGATTGATTCGGGCAAACCGCTTGCGGTAAGCCGCTCGGCGTTTCTCCGGTATTCGGCGGCCGCCGCGCTGGCGGTGTCTGTTCCTCTCAACGCAAAAAAAGCCCTCAAGGCCGCGGTCAAGCAGGTAAGGGCGATCCTCAGGCCGCCTGGTTCGCTGGACGGAGAAGAATTCATCAGGCGCTGCATCCGATGCGGCAACTGCATGAAAATCTGCCCGACCGGGGTGCTCGTCCCCTCGCCCCTGAAGCTCGGCCTCGACAGGTTGTGGGCCCCGGTGCTGGACACTTCGTCGTCATATTGCGAATACACCTGCAATCTTTGCGGGAAGGTCTGCCCGACCGGAGCGATCCGCAGCCTCACACCGGGGAAAAAAGCCGGGGCGGTCATCGGGCTCGCGGTCATCGATACCGAAGTCTGCGTTCCCTATAAAAAAGGGATTGACTGCCTCGTGTGCGAAGAGCATTGTCCGGTTCCTGAGAAGGCTATCGTGATAAAAAAGACCCGGTTCAAGGGGAAATACGTAAAGATGCCGGTCGTGAGGGAAGATCTCTGCATCGGCTGCGGCATCTGTGAAGTCAAGTGCCCGACCGAGCCAGAAAAGGCGATAAAGGTTTTCGCACCGAAAATGAAAGCGGCTTTAAAACAGGAAAAACAGAACCGATGAGCAGGCTATATGTCATCGCCTCACCCATAGGAAACATGGAGGACATCACCATGAGGGCCGCGCGCGTACTCAGGGAGGACGTGGATCTCGTTTTCTGCGAAGACACGAGACAGACCCGAAAACTGCTCAATCACCTGGGCCTCGGCCTGCCTGCCTATTCCCTGCACTCCCATTCCACCGAGGCGCGCATAAACCAGGCGGTGAACGCCCTGCTCGACGGCAAAAAAATCGCCTATCTCACCGATGCCGGAACACCCGGCATATCCGATCCGGGCGCCCGACTGGTCCAGGAGGCGGCGAAGAGCGGCATCCCCGTAATCCCCCTGCCCGGGCCCTCTGCGCTGACTGCCTTGATTTCGGCGTGCGGATTCCCGGACAAAGAGGTCATTTTCGCCGGATTCCTGAGCAAAAAGGACGGAAGACGCAAAAGCGAGCTGAAAAGGCTGGGCGAATTCGACGGCCTGATCGTCCTGTATGAATCACCGCACCGGATCATCAAGCTTCTGGCCGCTATCGACGAGATTTTTCCGGGCCGTGAAATCGTCATCGGCAGGGAGATGACTAAAATCCACGAGGAATTCATCCGCGGGAGCGCCTCTGAAATCCTGAAAAACGAAGCCCTCATAACCTGGAAAGGGGAATTTTCGGTCGTCATTCGAAACAGAAAATAGTGGACAAATGTTCCTTTTTTGAATATAAATGACATCATTACATCGTCACTACCGGATGAATTGCCCGAATACCCTGAAAAAAATAATATTTACTGTATTTTTTCAGGTATAGATGATAATTTATAGTTGTATGAATATTTCATTAAAGAATTGACAAAAATTTCCGATATTATATGTAGATTGATTAAGGGATACACAAAATGGTTATCGACAAAATAGGAAATGTCAACAACATCATCGAGCCGAAAAAGACCCGGTCGGCGTCGGGCTCCAAAGAGACAGTAAAAGAAGATTCCATCCAGATTTCTTCTGAAGGCAAAAAAGCCGCCGAATTGTCCAAAGTCGCCCAGGCCGTGAAAGATGTGCCGGACATCAGGCTTGACCGTGTCAACGAACTCAAGGAAAAAATAGCGAGCGGCACCTACAATTTCAATGATGAAAAAATTCTGGAGATGGTCGCCGACAGGATAGCTAATTTTTTACTGAAAAAATAGAAGCGAAACAGTTCTGTAGCATTTAAGGCAAGCAAAGCGGAGATATTGATATTATGTCCGCTTTTTTTGTGGAAATAACTGTGTATCCCGGCAGGACAAGCAATTGAAAACCTCCGTAAAACCGGACTTTCACATCCCGAGCGAGATTTACATCCGTCAGGACATAATCAACGATATCGCTTCGATATCGTCGAAATACGGCACCCGGGCGGTGCTCATCACCACCACCGAAAACCTCGAGATATATCATGCGACGGTTGAATTCATCTCCGACCAGTTCAGGAAGGAGGGCATCGGGTGCATCATCTATGACGAGCTTCCGGCATGCCCCACCACCGAGGATATCGACACCGCAGTCTCTTTCACGAAAAAAACCAACGCGAACCTCATTATCGGCTTCGGCGGGATCGAGGCCATAAATTCGGCGAAGGCGGTCGCGATTCTGTGCAACAACTACCTGTTCTGCAACGACCTTTTCAGCCAGCAGGAGCTCGGGGCCTCCCCGCTGACGCTTCTGACGATTCCCGCTTCGCCGCTTTTCGGCTTCGAGATCGCGCCTCTTTTTTTCCTCGATGAAATCCACGGCATGACCAAAAAAGTCTTTTATAATTATGGGCTGTTCCCGGCGGCGACCATCGTTGACCCGGTGCTCTCCATATCCATCAGCGAGGAAAAAGCGATCAAATCCTCCATTTCGACGCTGGCGATCTCCACCGAATCGGTCATATCAACCAAAAACAACAATATAATAAACACGTACGCGCTGAAATCCATCGACCTTATCTTCAGAAACCTGCCTTCAGCCTACCGTGAACCGCAGAGCATAAACCCGAGGATTTTTCTGTCCACGGCGTCGGTAATGGCGGGTATGGCTTTTTCGGTATCGTATCTTTCGGTGACGCTTTCCCTGGCGCTCGCGCTGGCGTCCAGATCGAAGATCACCATTGAAAGCGCGATGAGCGTGATCCTCCCCCATATCATGGAGTTCAACCTCACGACAGCTCCTGGAAAATACGTTCAGATGTCGAAAGTCATGGGAGAGGAAGTCAGGGACATCACCGTCATAGAGGCGGCGATCAAGGCGGTGGAAGCGATACGAAAAATCGAGGCCGATACCGACGTACCGCAAAGGCTCGCAAACTACGATGTCCCGAAATCGCAGTTCAAGGACATCGCGAGCCTTGCGATGGGCTATCCGTTTATCAAAAACACCCCGAGGCCCCTGAACGAAAACGAGATTGAGACGATACTGATAGCGGCCTACTAAATCGTCCTCAGCTCTTCGGAAGAAAAGATCTGGTTTATGTCGAGAATGACGACGAATCCCTCCTGAAGCTTCGCGATGCCGACAATATACTTTCCCGATATGCCCTTGACCACCGGAGGCGGCGGCTCGATCTCGTTTGAATCCACCTTCACGACATGGCTCACCGAATCTATGGCCAGGCCGACTCTTTTGCCTTCGATATCGACGACAATCGTTCTGCTCTTATCGCTGCTTGCGTCGGCCTTGATGCCGAATTTCTTGCTGAGGTCTATTATGGGTATCACCTTGCCCCTGAGATCGATGACGCCCATGATGTAGTTATATGATTTCGGAAGTTTGGTGATTTTCGGGAGTTTGAGGATTTCCTGCACTTTGAGGATTTCAATGCCATATTCTTCTTTACCGATTTTAAAGCACACGATCTGGATTGATGATCCCAAATTGACGATTTTTTCATTCATTTCGCATATCCTGCAATGGTGTTTGAGTCACGGGTCTGCTTCTCACAGGCGCGACCTGAAACCCGATGGAACCGGAATCGATCATTTGACGGATTCTTCAGGCGCACAGTATAATTTTAATACAACGATATAACATTTCAACTAAAAATTATTAATTTCAGCCCTTTATATGGCTCACATGCGTCCGCGACAAGATGAAAAAAGAATTCTGCCGCCCCCATTGACCCGGCTAACGGCCGGAAGGCCGCCTAATAGAAAAAATATCCGTAAATATAGAGGGCCATTCCGGATACGACAAATACTATGACTTTTATGATCAGCGGGGATCTTTTTCGTAAAAACATGTCAATGAATCCGTTGATGATTCCATAGAACGACGCCATGATTCCCATGGCGATGAAGCTGTATTGGAAGTATAGAAAAACAATGCCGGAGAGCATGACGCCGATAAGGATATCAACGATATCAATCAATCCGAATGAAAAGCTTACGGGTTTGCGTGTTTTCACCGTCTGGACATAGGGATTGGCATCGCTCTTGAAATACCTTTTCCTGGTCTCTTCACGCAATTTATTCTGATTCTGCCTGGCCTTCTCTTCCTCGCGGGCCTTGTCGTACAGATAGCCCGAATAAATGCTGTAGTTCCGGTTGATGAGCTTGAGCACGTCGCCGTTGGGGATCGTTGAAAAAATGTCCGCCCTGCTCTGGAATTTATCCGCAAAACCGTATGAACGACCGCTTGAGACGCTCCGTTCGGCGGTTATTTTACCGTTGCTGATGACGGAATAATACTGGTTTCCTCCTTCATCGGCGATCTCGATATACAGCCTTACCCGTTTTTCTTTGAGATTATAGTCGACGCGCAGATAGTCGCCGTTATCGGTATTGTAATACAGCGTCCTGTGATAGCCCCGTATTTCCGAAGGCCTTCGTTTCCAGGAGGATTTGACCGTGTACGTGTCCGCCATGATACGCCTCTGTCCGGCCCTTATATGAAAAAGAGATTGGCCTCTTTGGTGTTCCAATCTCTTTTCGCGTTCATCACCATTGTGACATCATCATAATTTCTTCTTATGACGGTTCTGCCTTCTTCTTTTCTTTCTTTTATGGTTTGCGATTTTTTTTCTTTTTTTCTTCCTACCGCACGGCATAAAACAGCTCCTTTTGAAATTATTTCACCCTCACCTGAGGTTATCGATATCGCCTTTTCTGGAAGGCGAAACGTTATTTTTCTTTGCGCTTGAATCGCCTAGGACGTCGAAAGAATCAACCGAAGATACAACCTTCATATTATCAGCCAATTTGTCAATATAAATATACTTTAAAATATCAGGATTGTTCTTTATTATGTCTGAAATCCTGATCAATTTCTTGTAGTACTCCTCGTTGGACATCTTTTCCCGGTCGAGCTTTTTCACTAAAATGACGGCTTCGACATCGTTTTTTCTTTTGATTCTGCCCATTTCATCAAGATGCTTGAGGGCTTCATAATATTCAGCCGCAGCCGGGAGATACATCCCTCCCTCGAACGCGAACGACGATACGTCGAGGCCGCCGCGTTTCATCTCTTGCCTGATTTTCTTGCCGATATCGGCTGCGAGCCTGTCCCGGTTGTAATTCAGCTGGTCTCTCTTATATGCGGGATCAATATAGGGAACAAGCTCTCTCCTCATAAGCGACTGGATGCGGGAAAACACCTCCTGGTCCATGCCGGCCTCGCCCCTCATGATGACGGCCTGTGCGGAAGCAACATCGGGATCGGCCAGGTACCTGAACCTGACCGGTATTCTGATGTCATATCTGCCGTCATCGAGCGCAGACAGACCCGGAATCCCTATTCGGGCGGTCCCGGAGAACTCCCTTTCAAGGGGAATCTCTCTCAGCGAAAACCACCACGGCATGGCCCCCTCATATGCGAAGCAGTACTTTCCGGTGAGAACGCGGGCGACTGAACCGGATCTCATGTCCTCGACCACGACCGCCTTTCCCGGTTTCAGGAGCCTGAAGCAAAAGACAGCAGCATACGCCGCAGCAACCGCCAGGATCAGGATTGTTATTTTTCGGAAAAAACCGGCCATTTTAAATCCTTTTCATGCCGCCTGTTAAGCTGCTCATGCTCCCTGCTGGGGAGGTTCTTCTTCTTTATAGGGTATCGGCTTCAAAGGCATAATCGTCGATATGGCGTGCTTGTAGATCAGGTTCTGCTTTTTATCGATTTCAAGCAGGATCGTAAAGTTATCAAAGCTGAGCACCCTTCCCTTCAGCGGCACGCCGTTTACGAGATAGATGGTTATTTCGATTTTCTCTTTACGAGACTGGTTTAAAAAGATATCCTGCAGATTGCTGATCTGTTTAGTCATTTCCCTATCTCCTGTACGATTATTGACTCAACCGAAACCTGATACTATAAGATATATTTCGCATTAATTATCAATCCATTCTTTTATCAGATCAATAATTTTTTCATTTTCACCCGGCCTGAACCAGTTGACGTCGTTTCTCCTGCGGAACCATGTCATCTGTCTTTTCGCGTATCTTCCGGTGTTTATCTTTATTCTCTCGACGGTTTCGTCCATTGCAAGGGCGCCATCGAGGAACATGTTGATTTCCCAGTACCCGATCGACTTCATCGATTTCAGTTCGGGCCCGAATCCCATCTCCCTCAGGCTGCGGACCTCTTCGACAAGTCCCTGTTTGATCATGGAATCGACCCTTCTGGCGATCCTTTCCCTGACGATCATCCGCTCGTCGCTCAGGCCGATAAAGAGCGTCCTTTCCGACTGAAACCCTCTTTTCCCTTCAAAGAACGAGCTCAACGGCCTTCCCGTTCCCCTTTGAACCTCAAGCCCCCGTAAAATCCGCTGGCGGTCATTCGCGCTGATGCGGCCGGCGAACACCGGGTCCACGGATTTCAGTTCATCGTACAACGACAACGGGCCGCGCTCATCCATTTCCCCGGACAGTTTTTCCCTGATTGAAGGTTCAATATCAGGTATTTCGGACAGTCCGAGGAAAAAGGAATCGATATAAAGACCGGTTCCGCCGACGAACATGGGTATCTTGCCCCGGCCGGTTATCTCCCTGCAGGCGTTCTCGGCTAACCGGCAGAAATCCCCTGCGCTGAAAGGATAATCGGGTTCAACGATGTCGATGAGATGGTGCCTGATTCGGCCCCTTATGGCGGCGTCAGGCTTGCCGCTGCCTATATCGAGAAGCCGGTAAACCTGAACCGAATCCGCCGATACTATCTCGAATATCTCTGACGCCAGCGAGCATGAGAGCTCTGTTTTTCCGCTGGCGGTCGGCCCGACAATCACGACCGCTTTGATGATTGAGCACCTTGCCTAGGGAATAATATGAAAAAGCCGATTATTCTTCATTGTCTTTCTGGGCATCGTACTCATAGTGTATGGCGCCCTGGAGGGTCATTTTCAGAATATTGGGAACGACTTTCCAGCTGATATCGTTTTCCGGGTAATCCTTGATATTTGCGATTTTTTCCACGACCTTCATTGCCGCCTTGGAAAAAACATATTTGTTCCCGCTGAACGCGAGCAGTTTATCCAATGGGATGATCATTATTCTCCTCCAAAATTTTCTCAATGAAATCCGTCATGCGCGCCAGTCTGTGCGATTCAGCGCGTATGGCAGACTGTATCGCCACGACCGCCGCCTCGATCTGATCGTTTACGACCAGGTAATCATACAGCCGGTATTCACGAAGCTCCTTTAAGGCGTTTCCGAGCCTGATCCTGATCTGTTCCTCGGAATCGGTCTTCCTGTCTTTCAGCCTCTGTTCAAGTATTTGCAGGGACGGCGGTACGATGAAAATATACACAGCGTCAGGAATCGTATTCCGAAGGTTCTTTGTACCCTGTATATCAACGTCAAATATCGGGATTTTCCCGGCGGCCGCCAATCTGTCAACCTCTTTTTTTGCGGTACCGTAGCAGTTTCCGTGCACCACGGCCCATTCCAGGAACTCCCCCGCTTCTCTCATTTTACTGAAATCGTCGTCGCTGATATAATAATAATCGCGGCCTTCGACTTCGCCGTCGCGTGGCCTGCGGGTCGTTGTCGAAACCGAAAAACCGAGGCGGGAATCTTCTTTCAGGAGCCGCCTGATGATCGTGGATTTTCCGGCCCCTGAAGGGGCCGAGATGACGACAGGAACATTATTCTTCATTTTCAGGACTCTGCGTCAGCCGGTTGGCTATCGTTTCAGGCTGCATCGCGGTCAATACGACATGGTTGCTGTCCATAATCACAAGAGCGCGCGTCTTTCTTCCATGAGTCGCATCGATCAGCGTGTTGTTGTCCTTAGCCTCGTCCCTGAGTCTTTTACCCGAAGCGGATGAAGGAGTGATGACCGCGATCACCCGCTCGGCGACTACGGCGTTGCCGAACCCGATATTAATCAATGTTGTTTTCATTGGACACCTTTTTCGCTTTCCGCTGAATAATCGCACGACCGGACGGGGCCGCAGCCGGCGTATCGGCTATACGACGTTCCTGCATTGCTCGCGGATTTTATCGATGTTGTTTTTGACGTCAACGACAATATGGGATATCTCGGAACTGTTGGATTTCGACGAAATAGTGTTTATTTCCCTGAACATTTCCTGGGCCAGAAAATCAAGCTTACGCCCGACCTGACCGTTCTCTTTCGCAATGGACTTGAATTTGGCTATGTGGTCGCCGAGTCTCACGAGCTCCTCGTTGATATCGATCTTGTCTGCGAGGATGGCGATTTCAGAATAAAGGCGGGACTCGTCGATTTTCCCCTGTGAGATCCTCTCTACCCTCTCCCTGAGCTCCCTGACCTTGTTTTCCGAAATCCCCCTGGACTTTGTTTTTATGATATCGGCCGATCTGGATATCTCGGCGAGCGAATTCATGATGTCGGTCCTGGTAGCCGTGCCCTCCCTCTTTCTCATCTGGAGCGTCTTCTTGCATGCCTCTTCCAGGGTTTTAAACAACTCTTTAAGCGATTTGCCCGAGATGATCGATCGTTCCCTCTGGCTGACACCTTCAAGCCTGAGTACCGGATCAAGGTCCAGACGTCCTTCGATTTTAAGACTCTTTCGGATGGCTTCGAGCTCTCTGTAATATTTTTTGATCAGTTCCGCATTCAGGGATATCTGCTTGCTGACGGTCCAGTCATAAATGTCGACGTTCAACTCGACCTTGCCCCTCTCGAAGTATCCCTTCAGGACCTGCTGAATTCCATTCTCTTCGTTCCTGATTATTCTGGGAATGTTGATGTAAGTCTCAAGATATTTCGAATTCAGAGATTTGATTTCGACGGAATAAGAGAATTGCTCGTTGTTTTTTTCAATAAATGCGTAGCCTGTCATGCTTTCCATGGAAGACCCTATATGATTTTCTCGTTTCTGCCGATCGAGCGGATTCTGAGCTCACCCGTCTCCAGATAGAAATCGACAGTCCGGCCGTAATCGCCCCCCACGTCCTCGGCGATAATCGAAAGTCCAAGCTTGTTCAGCACTTCCTTGACTTTCACCACGTTGTTTCTTCCGATCTCGCCCATCAGGCTGTTGTCGCTGACCTGAAACATTTTCGATCCGCCGACGATCTTGGCGACGATTTTGTCCCTGCGGGCCTTGGCGGTTAACATCTCTTCGAGCATTGACGGAATCGCCGAATCGGCGTATTTTTTGATCGACGATTTGAACTTGAGCTCGGGCAGCATGATATGGGAGAGCCCGCCGATCTTTTTTTCCTTGTCGAAAAGACATATGCCGACGCATGACCCGAGAATGGTCCTCAGTATGTCAGGGGATGTACTGACGGCGTAATCGGCTATCCCAACATTGATCAGATTGAAATCCATTTACTATTTCCTGGCTTTCGGGATATAAACAGGCGATTCAAGAATTTTTCTGTATTCGAAATCCTCTGAAATCGAGTGGAGGGTTTCGGAATGACCGATAAACAGATAACCGGTGTCGTTAATTGATTTGTAAAAATCCGCCACCAGCCTCCTCTGATAAATCTTATCAAAGTAAATCATAACATTACGGCAGAAAATTACATCCATGTCAACAGGAAATCTGTCCTTGAAAAAATTCAGATAATAAAAATTCGTGAGTTTTTTCAATTCGTCCTTAACCGCATACACGCCGGGTTCGTCCTTCTTCGGTATGAAATACTTTTCGAGAAACTTCGGCGGCACCTTTTCGATGCGCCTTCCCGAGTATTCGCCTATCCTGGCGAAATCGAGCACCGACGGCGCAATGTCGGTGCCGAGTATCTGGATGTCCCATCCGTTCAAAAGATGCATGTTTTCAAGCACGCATATGGCGATCGTGTACGGCTCCTCGCCGGTAGAGCAGGCGGCGCTCCATATCCTGAGCTTCCTGTTCTTCTTGATTTTCACCAGCTCGGGAATGCAAATCTGCGTAAGGGCGTCGAAGTGCCTCTCGTTCCTGAAAAAGTACGTCTCGTTGGTTGAAACGACGTCGAGGAGCATCTCGTATTCCTTTTTTCTCTGCTCCCCGGTCAGCTTCTGGAGATAGTCGTAGTACTCGGAAAACTCTTTCAGGTTCAGCGGCTGGAGCCTTTTACGCAGGCGATTGGAAAGCAGGGTGATCTTCGTCTCCTTGAGAAATATGCCGCTTTCCTCATATATCAATTTGGCGAATTTATTGAATTCCTCTTCGGTCAGTCGCTTGATATTTATTTCCATTAAACGATCACCATTCATAGCTATATCGAATCCGTCAGATTGAGAATGAGCCTCACTTCGCCCAGGGGGATTCCCATGTATTGCGATATGTCTTCGTCGGGGCAGCCCTTCCTGTGCAGCAGTGAAACCGTCGAATGCTTGTCTTTCCCGCTGCCGATTATCATCATGATGTCGTCCTCCGACGGCCTGTCATCGCTGACGTCTTCACTCTTATGCGATATCTTCGTCTGGATATCGCTGAAATCCTTTTCGATGACGCGCACATCCGAGCCCGACACATCCCGCATGGCATGAGCATTGCCGGCCGGTTCGTAGTGATTCGGCTCGCCGGCCCTTTCGCCCGCTCTTCGATTTATGAAAGCGGCAAGATATTCGGCGATACCGCCCAGAACGGAATAAAACGCCTCTTTCAGCAGGGGCCACAGCTTCTGCACTGCAGACCCGGAATCCGGGCCGCGACGCTCATCCCGGAAGGCGGCGGAAACATCCGGCTCGTCGTCAGATGCAGCCATGGCCGCACTGTTTTCCGATTCAGGCGTTGCCGCTTCCCTGTCATCCGCATCTTCGACCATCAAATCGATTTTTTTCAGCTCGCCGGACTTTTCGAGCAGCGTTCTCATGATGCGTATCTTCTTTTCCAGGATCGAAATGTTCCTCTCGGCAGTCGCATTGAATTCCTGGATCATCTTGTCCATTTCCTCCCACAGCTTCTTTTCACGGAAATCCGAAGCGGATTTTTCAAGCTTGAGGGTGATGATCAGATAAAAAATCACTCCGATAAACACATTAATGAGGAGCAACCCCAGAAATTCCATATCGTCTCCAACTGCAACAGAATTTAATTATAGAACACAACCGTCATTAAGACAATAAAAATATTCGCGACTGCGAATATTATACGACCGAATCCGGAAAATGATAATCCATAAGCCTATTTTAAGACATCTATGATCTTGCCCATACGATCGTCCTTGAGGCCCTCTTTTTTGGGGCGGTCTTCAGGGTTTTCAGTTCCTTGACCGTGCTGGCCCATCCGGCGCTCCCGTTTTTTTCCTTCGTCCCTGATTGCGGTTTTTTCGCCTTTTTTCGTTTCATCAAGGCGCGTGTTCACCAGCCTTGACTTGTCGCTCGATTCCTTCTCAAGCACATGCTGCTGGGCGGCCAGAGCGTCGCCGCGGAGATGTTCGTTCTTCCCCACTTCATGCATCTGCCCGATATTCGTCTGAAGATCTATCGGTTTAATCGACATCCCGACGCCTCATCTTCTTCTTACTACGGTCGTGATCCTCTGCTGTCCTTCAGAGATTACGGGCAGCTCATATTCGGATATGCGAATTTCGCCGCCCTCAAGTGAAAATTTAACGCTGTTGTACGGATCTTTCAACCCGAATTTCTTGTCTTTTATGTGGACTTCGACGCCGGCAAAGGCCGTCTTTTCGGCGCAGACCTTGCCTTTGTGTTCGAGCATATCGATATACGACTTGAGCTCCTCGAGCTCAAGGTTCACCTCGGACTGGCGCTTCGTCAGTTTCTCGTTCTGACTCGAGAGATCCTGGTACATTTTTTCCCTGTCGGGCGAAAGCTTCACGCCGCTTTTCTTCTGCGACTCCAGCGTCCTGAGGTTGAGCAGGAGCTGGCTCAACTCCTCGTCGATGCCGTTCTTCAGGGTCTCGAGGTCGGTGATCTGTTGAAGTATTTTCGGGTTGATTCCGACCCGGATTTCGGTTTTTGTCGAGACGTCTGCGCCCAGATAACGGGCGTTGACCTCGTCGCCGGCCCTTATCACGCCGCCGACGATCCGGGCCCTTCTTCCGTTGCAGTAGATTCCCTTGCCGGCGTCGACATGGGAATGCATTATGCCCTCCGGAACGCGCACATCCCCCTCGGCGACAACATTGGCGCTCTGGATGAACTTGGCGTATATCGACCCGCCCGTTGATTCGATTTTCGCCTCGTCGCGGCCCATGATGCCCTGGCGCACGATGATGTCACCCTCGGCCTCGAGGAAGGCCTTCTGCACGGTACCCTTGATTTCGATGTTGCCGGCCGCCTTGACGATGAAGTTGTCCTGCACGCTGCCCTGAACGATGACCGAGCCGAGAAAAACGATGTTGCCTGTCTCAAGCGAAACATCGCCGTTGACGAGATAGACCGGCTCCACGCTGATCCTTCCGGCCTTGAACACGACCTGCCCGTTTATCTCGGCGGTGAGCTCCGTGCCGTCCTCCGAGAGGATCGTTCCCTTGCCGTACTGCATCTTGAAGTCCTTGCCCGGCTTCGCTGGAAGTATGCGGTCTGTCACCGTCCTTCCCTGGACCCCCTCTTCGGCCGGGACCTTCACCGCGAGAAGCTGGCCCACGACCACGTTTTCCAGAAGCTCCAGGTTCCTGAAATCGACCTTGCCGCTTTCATCCTCCTCGAAGCTCATGCGAGTGTTCTCTATCCTGACCTTGTAGTCGATATAGGCGTCCCGTCCGTTGCGGGTCCTGATCCCCTGCGCCGCAAGCATGGGCTCGCTGTACTCCATCCTGTCGAGATATTCCGTAATCTTCTCGTTGTTGATCCCGTAAACGACGCCGGCGTTCTTGAGGGCCTCGATGATGTCGTCGAGCTCCATGTGCCTCCCGGCGTAACGCGGCGGAATGAAATGTATGAATGCCTTCATTTCATCTTCGGATATCTCAACCCTCATCGAGCTGTCAAAATCCGGATTGGGGAGCCATTGGCCGATTTTCACCGGTTTGCCCGAGGGTTTTGCGAGCTCCTTGGCGAGGCGCGAGGCGTCATGGTTCGTTATGCGCATCGAATATAGCTTGTTGTTGACTTCGTCTATGTTGGCTTTTCTGCCGGTTCCCCGGGGCGGGGTAACGGTGACGAACAGACCCGATTTGGTCATGCGGATTTTATATTCGCTGTCGGCGTTTTTCTTCTGTTCCGGTGAAACGCTGGGTATGTGCTCGCGGGAGAGCTTCATCTCGATTTCACCCAGGTCCTCATGCTGTTTGAGCACCGGATGGGGGCTTATCAGCACGCGGTACGGCCTTCTGCCCATTCCGAAAAAGCCTGCATTGCCTTTTTCGAGAATCTGGTAATCGAGCATGGTTATGTCGACGCCCAGTTCCTGCCCGGCCATCTCGAGGGCCTGTCTGACGGAGTCGGCATAGACTTCTACGGCATTCTCGTCAAAATGGTCCTCTCCCTCGTCGATTCCCATGAAAAGTTCTTTAAGTTTGCTCACAGGGACCTCTTTTGACCGTCATTCATCCTACCCGACAATGTTTGATTTGATCCGGCCCAGCCTTCCCCTCAATCTCATGATTGCTTTAGTATGCAGCTGGGACACGCGGCTTTCGGTAACCTCCAGGACCTCTCCGATCTCCTTGAGTGTCAGGTCTTCATAGTAATAAAGGACGATCACCTTTTTTTCCTTTTCGGGGAGCTTTTTGATCGCGTCGATTATATAATCGCGGATTTCCTCCTTCTCGATCAGGACGTCGGGATTCATGTTCTCAGGAGCTTCGAGCGTCTCCAGGATCGAAAGCTCGTCGTTGTCGTCTCCGAGATACCAGATATCGTTCAACGACAGGATCGAGGTTCCGCTGAGCTTGCTTATCAGCGCATGAAACTCCTCCATGGTGACGCCGAGCTCCCTGGCTATCTCGTCGTCTTCGACGGTCCGGCCAAGCTTGTTCTCGAGTTCCGATATGACCTGCTCGATCTGTTTCGCCTTCTGCCTTATCGATCTCGGAATCCAGTCGATCGACCGGAGCTCATCGAAGATGGCGCCGCGGACCCTCGTCATGGCGTATGTCTTGAATTTTATTCCCCTTGCCGGGTCGAATTTGCTGATCGCGTCGATGAGGCCGAATATTCCGTAGGAAACCAGATCGTCGAACTCGATGTTCTGAGGCATGCCCATTGATATCTTGCCGGCCACATACTTGACGAGAGGCGCGTACTTGAGGACGAAATAATCGCGGATGGACTGGTCCTTGCTCTTGATGAACTTGGTCCAGAGCTTATCTTCGCCTATCGCGTCGAATTCTTTGAATTGTTTGTCATTCATATTGTAGGCCCCGGTTTATTAGTCCTCATCCTTTCTCAACATCGTCCGCACCGCGTCAGCCATGAGCTTGGGCTCATACCTGACGAATTCATCCTTCACAAGGATGTGCTTCCCGTACTTCTTCGCATCCGATGACTGGAGGGTGGCGTTCAATGCCGTATCTCCGGTCGAACCGCTCGCCATACGGGGAAAATCGGCTTCTTTAAATTCTGCGAAACCTTCATCCTGAGCGCCGCTTTTCTTCGGGCGGGCCTCCGGGCCGGGAGCGGCGCCTGCTTCATCATACATGGCCGCGTCCGGGTTATCTTCTTCTTCGACAGATGGCGTCCCGGCATCTTCGGATTTGTTTTCAGGCGCGACATCGACTGCAAGACCCTCGGCCCGATCGGCGATCATCTCGTAAAATTCCGGGACGAACCTCTTCACCACGAAAACCGCCGCATATCCAAGAACCGAGAAAACGATCGCCATCAATATCGAACGGACGGCCACCACGCTCCCTGAAATTCCGGAAACGATTCCGGTCAGCAGCGAGAGCACCAGCGCGGTCACGCCGAAAACCGCGGTCAGCTTTAAATCAATGCCGATGTTCTTCAGCGCCTGCATGATTCTTCCAGCTCCGGCATTACTACTGTCAAAAGTACTATATATGTCGCTAACAAATCAAGCCCTTTTTCTATTCGTCGTCGGTCTCGACGCCCACGAACAGGTTTTTAAAGAAATTGGTAAGCCCGGATCCCCTTTCACGCTCGCTTGTCTTGTTGCATATCTTGTCGGCGATCACCGCGACGCATGTCGAGGCCCTGGATTTGGGATAACTGACCATGAAAGGTTTCTGGTTTCTGACCGATCTGGGCACATTCGAATCGTCGAAAACGAAACCCAGGTCCTCCACCTTGATGTTCAGGAACTGGCCCGCGATGTTGATGACCCGCTGGGCGACCCTTTTACCTTCGGCAACCGACTGCGCCCGGTTCACGACGAGCTTGATGATCTTGTCGGGAGCCTGGGAAGCTATCGATTTTATAATGCCGTAAGCGTCGGTTATCGCAGTCGGCTCCGGCGTGGTCACCACGATAACCTCGTCGGCCGCGATCACGAAGCTCAGGACGTTCTGGGAAACTCCCGCGCCGGTATCGACGATCATGTAATCGTCGGCGTCAAGATCGGAAATCGCTTTGATGAAATCCATCCGCTGCTTCTGCTCGAGGTTCGCGAGCTGGTGAAAACCGGATGCGCCGGCGATGATCTTGATTCCCTCGGGCACCTCGATGATGACTTCTTTCAGCTTCTTTTTTCCCTTGATAACATGATACAGGTTATACTTGGGAATTATGCCGAGTATGACGTTGATGTTCGCCAGACCGAGGTCGGCGTCAAGCAGCGTCACCGACAGATTGTTCTGCGCGAGGGCGATGGCGAGGCTCACCGAAAGGCTCGTCTTGCCCACGCCCCCCTTTCCGCTGGTAACGGCGATCGTTTTTGTTTTTTTCTGCGTTTTATCGGTTTCAAGAACCAACCTTCTCAGATTAGCAGCCTGGTCCACCGGGTTCCTCCTTGTATCAATGGGTGATTGAGCCCATCATCAGGTCGACAATTTTTTCGGCGTCAGCCACGATGATGTCATTCGGAACTTCCTGGCCGTTTGTCACGTAAGAGATGGGCTTATTATACTTATCGGCAATATCGACCACATTCCCGATATAAGACGTTTCATCGACCTTGGTAATCACGACGCTGTTGAAATCCATCACGTTAAAAGCCCTGAAAACCTCGTTCAGATCGATTTTTTTCGTGTTCGCGCTCACGCACAGCACCTTCTCGAAATCATATTCCACCATATCCGCGAACATCTTGATTTCAGAAATCTTCATTTCATTTCTATGGCTCCTGCCCGACGTGTCAACCATAATGATTTCGGCCTTTTCGCTCGCGATGACCTCCTTGAACTCCTTCTGGCTGTTGACCACATGAAGGGGAATCCTCATTATCTCGGCGTATTTTTTAAGCTGCTCGGTTGCTGCGATCCGGTAATTGTCTATTGTTATGAATGCGACCCTGTTCCCTTCCCTCAGGGAATGAATCGCGCCCAGCTTCGCCATGGTCGTGGTCTTGCCGACGCCGGTCGGGCCGACGAACATCATGATCTTCTTCTTATTGCCGATTTTCAGCGGCCCGGTCGTCACAATCCTGCTTTTCAACAGGTCCTTCAGGCTTTTTTCGATTTTATACCGGTCTTTGAGGTCCTCCCTGCTGACCGAGTTTTTTATTTCATTGACGATCGACTTGCACTGTTCCTGGTCGTACTCGTTGTTTTTTAGGATGTCGACAAAGCCGTCGAGCAGCATATTCTCCTCGGAACAGCGGGGCTGCTCCCTTTCAGGCTCATTCTTGCGCTCACGGAGAAGCTTGTTGAGGACGCTCTTGATTTCGTCGAACTCCTTCTCGAACTTGCTGATCGAGGCGGCGTCCCTGGGGGATTCAGGCGAGGCATAGGCATCCCGGCACTCTCCTTCAGCCTGTCCGGCCGTATCCCTGCGGGCGTCGGTTTTCATCTCGGATTTCAAGCTGTTAAGGTTGTCGTTGACGGCATCAATGGTCTTCGAAAGATTATACATGCTCGTCTCCTTGCCTGGAGCGTCGTTTCTCATGGCGGCGGATCCCGCCGGCGCCTTGACAGGGGTGTCGTCATCCACGGTAAAATCGATACTGCGCTTGGGCAGGGTCGATTTTCTCACGGGATATTTCTTGTCCTGCACTGCGGCGGTCAGCTCGACCACGTCGCGCGCAAAAAACTTCGAATTAAGAATCCCGCCCTCCTTCACGTACTTGTGGCTGATTGGAATCGCATCATCACCGTGCTCCATTTTGAGTTTGGTCATCGCCTCGGTGTAGTTTTTAGCTCTGATTTTCAAGTAACGCATGGCCTTCTCCTTGCCTGTGTGTATGATTCATTCTTCACGCCTTGCCTGCAAGCAGGGCTGATCCCACGACATTCACCTTTATCGTGCTTATTATCTCGTTATATGACAGCACCACCGGCTGGGGGATTTCCCTTTCCAGCAGCGCGTATGTGACGCTTCTTATCGTCGGCGAAACGAGGTATACCGGCTGGTAACCCAGGTTGCGGGAGCGCACCGCGGCGTCGACCAGGGCCTTGGCGATCATGGAATGCGTGTCCGGATCCAGGCCGAGGACCCTTCCCTCGATCGGGTCCTCGTGGACCGAGTCCCTGATGATGTTTTCAATTTCGGGATCGACCGTTATCGCCGAAAGCGTGTTGTCGACGCCGATGTAATCCTTCACTATCTGCCGGGCCAGCGCCGAACGCACGTACTCGGTCAGCAGACCCGTGTCCTTGGTATGGTCGGCATAGCTTGCCAGGGCCTCGAGGATGGTCACCATGTTGCGTATCGAGACACGCTCCCTCAGAAGATTCTGCAGCACTTTCTGTATCTCGCCCAGGTTCATCTTGTCGGTTATCTCGGTGACCACCGCCGGATAATCCTCCTTGATATTGTCGACGAGCTGCTGGACCTCCTGCCTGCCGAGTATTTCATCGGCGTGCCGCTTGATGATTTCGGTCAGGTGCGTCGCCACGATGGTCGGACAATCGACCACGGTATAACCCCTGCTCTCGGCCTCGTCGCGCTTGGCCGAATCGATCCAGATCGCCTTGAGGCCGAAGACCGGCTCGATGAATTCAGTACCGTCAATTTTCTCGGTAACATCACCGGGATCCATCGCCATGAGCTTCCCGATCTGAAGAGAGCCGCTGCCAACGTCGACTCCCTTGATCAGGATCGAGTAAATTTCCGGATCAAGCTCCATGTTGTCCCTGATACGTACAGGAGGCACGATGAGCCCCATGTCAATGGCGCTGCGGCGGCGTATGTTGGTTATGCGCTCAAGCAGTGTGCCGCCCTGTTCGGGGTCGACGAGAGGGATGAGATTATATCCGATTTCCACCTCGAGAGGGTCGACCTGGATAAGCGGCAGCACCGATTCGGGCTTGTGGTCCTTCAATGCCGCCTCCTTCTCCTGCTTCTGGGCCTTCTCCTTGTCCTCCTCCTGGGTTTTAAGCAGCGTGAAGCCGAGCGAAGCGAGGCCTGCTGCGATGAGTATGATCGATATTTTCGGGAAGCCGGGAATGAGCACCATGCCGCCCAGGGCCGCCGATGTTATAAAAAGCGCCCGCGGCTGCGATCCGAGCTGGGTCGCGAGCTCGGTTCCGAGGTTTTCCTTGGACACGGCCCTGGTCACAATGATACCGGTGGCGGTCGTTATGAGCAGCGAGGGAATCTGGGTCACGAGGCCGTCGCCGATGGAGAGCAGAGTGTAAGTTCTGATCGCAACATCGAAGCTCTCTCCCCTGATCGCCATGCCGATGATGAACCCGCCGATAATATTTATGAGCGTGATGATGATGCCGACCTTGACGTCGCCCTGGACGAACTTCGAGGCGCCGTCCATCGCCCCGTAGAAATCCGCCTCACGGCGTATCTCCTCCCTTCTCTTGCGCGCCTCGTCCTCGTTGATCAGTCCGTTCGATAGGTCTGAGTCGATGCTCATCTGCTTTCCGGGCATCGCGTCTAATGTGAACCTTGCAGCGACTTCGGCCGTCCTTGTAGCGCCCTTGGTGATTACGATGAACTGGACCGCGATGAGAATGACGAAAATGATGAAGCCGACGACATAGTTGCCGCCCACGACGAAATTACCGAACGTCCTGATGATCTTCCCGTCAAAGGCCGCGCCCTCGAGCAGGATGAGCCTGGTCGACGAAACGTTCAGAGCGAGCCGAAACACGGTCGAAACGAGAAGCAGGGACGGGAAAACCGAGAAATCAAACGAGCGCTGCACGAACATGACCAGCATCAGGACGAGCATGCCGAGCATGATGCTGATGGCCAGCAGGAAGTCGAGCAGTATGGTCGGCAGGGGAATGATCAGCATGATCACGACGGCGATGACGCCGATGCCCATCAGAATGTCGGTCTTCTGCATCCATGCCCGGTTTCCCGGCAGCAGCGATAATTTCAGCACGCCTTCGGCCATTTCAGAAACTCCTCACCGGGTCATACATCATATCGCCTCCCTGTACTGGTGCTTCCGGTACAGCTCGGCGTAAACGAGCGATACGGCGTAAAAAAGGTCTTCGGGGATGATGTCGCCCACGTCGAGCCTTTTGTACATTTCCTGGGCAAGGGGACGGTTCTCGATCATCGGCACCGCGTTCTCCCTGGCGACCTCCCTTATTCTAAGGGCCATGCTGTCGACCCCTTTTGCAATGACAGTCGGGGCTTCCATGGATTTTTTTTCGTATTTCAGTGCGACCGCGTAATGCGTCGGGTTGGTCACGACGACGTCGGCTTTCGGAACCTCGGTTATCATGTTTCTCATCACGATCTCCCTCTGCATCTCCCGCAGGCGCGCGCGGATGTAGGGGTCGCCCATCGTTTCCTTCAACTCCTCTTTTATCTCTTCCTTGGTCATTTTCAACGATTCGATGAATTCCCTTTTCTGAAAAAAATAGTCGGGGATCGCGAGAACGAGCAGAAGCACGGTCGACCATATTATTATTTTCAGTGCGGCAATGGCCACGGTTTTCAGCGCCAGGGCTACCGAAACGTCGGGAGTCTGCAGGATAATATCAAAATTATCGGCAATGATCAGGTACGCAACCAGGCCTATGGCGATCACTTTGAAGATCGATTTGAACAGGTTCATCGCGATCTGTTTCGAGAGAAAAATCTTTTTCATTATTGTGGCCGGGTCGAATTTGATCTTGCTCAGATCGAATTGGAGGGGATGCGCCGAAAACTGGAATCCCACCTGGACGATATTGCCGAGTATTCCGGCGATCATGACTGCAATGAATATGGGTGCAAGGATTTTGGCGCTTTCAAACAACAGCAGCAAAAAATGCTTCTGGAGGCTTTTCTCGGTGATTGACATGCCTGAAAACGATGAAAGATAATACTTCATCAGGTGGGCCATCGTGTCGTAGATCCACGAGCTGAACAGCAGAATGACGAAAAATCCCGCAAGCACTACAAGGGCCTGCGGCAGTTCATCGGTCCTGGCGACCTGGCCCTTTTCCCTCGCCTCGCGGATCTTCTTCTCGGTCGGCTCCTCGGTGCGTCCCTCGTCCTCGGCCGCGAAGAGCTGCAGGTCAAAAGAAAACGGCAGGGGGCCCTCCCCCGTCCACATATTATATTTTCTTATGAATTCATCCATCCGCTTTTCTCTTTGACCTTTCTACATTCATCCGACCGCCACTATGTCGGCCAGTGCACCAGCACATTCGAGAGGAACCTGAAGCTCCTCTCAAGCGAAACCTGCATGATCCTCACTATCAGCGGCGCGGTCAGCAGGAGAACCGTAAACGCGACCATAATCTTGAACGGGAAGCCGAGCATCATGATATTCATCTGCGGAGCCGCCTTTGCCAGCACTCCCATGGCCACTTCGAGCATGAAAACAGTCGCCACGACCGGAAGCGAAATTTTGAGCGCCACGACAAACATCCCGCTGAATGAATAGACAAGATAATTCAAAAGACCGCCTGCAGCAGCCTTGTGAAACGATATCAACGGCGCAAGGTCGAACGAGCGAGAAATTGCCGTAAGCATCATATGGTGGCCGTTGATCGCCAGAAAGACCAGTATGCCCACCAGGTTCTTGAGCTGGCCGATCAGCGGCACCGATACCTGCGCCATCGGGTCTATTACCTCGTTTATACCGAACCCGATCTGGACCGCGAAAAACTGTCCCGCAAGCTGAAACGCAGAGAACACGATCGACACCAGAAACCCGATATACAGCCCGATAGCCACGTTCCCGAAAATCAGTAAACCGTATTCCCCCATATTTCCCGGCATCGCCGTGAACTCCTTGCTCGTTACAAGCGGAAACAGAACAAGCGAGATCAGGAACGACAGAATTGCCTTGAGCCTGTACGGGATCACGTCGCTGGAAAAAAACGGCGCGATGACTATCATCGCGTTGAGCCTCACCATGATCAAGAGGAACAGCTGAAAATGATTGACAAAGTAACCCATTCCGACGTTCGTTCTCCTCCGTTTCGCTCGCTTCTCGCTAACCCACGCCTATCTTTTCGATCAGCATGAAAATATGGTTCGTATAATTGACCAGGGTCCTGATCATCCAGGCGCCGAACACGATCAGAGAAAGGAAAATAGCGACGATTTTCGGCACGAATGTCAGTGTCTGCTCCTGTATCGATGTGGTTGTCTGGAATATCGAAATGATAAGACCAACCAGCATGCCGATCCCGAGCATCGGTGCAGATACGATAAGGATGGTCATCAACGATTCCCTCATTATCTTGATTACGGTGATATCGGTCATACATCCCCTCGCGATTGACTATCTGAAAGACTTCACCAGTTCATAGATCAGCAAATTCCAACCGTCCACGAGAATAAACAAGATTATTTTAAATGGAAGCGAAATCATAATCGGCGGCAGCATGATCATGCCCATCGCCATCAGGGCGCTCGCCACGATCATGTCGATTACTATAAAAGGGATAAAAATGTAGATCCCGATCTCGAAAGCGATCTTCAGCTCGCTGATCATAAAGGCCGGAATGAGACAGGTGCTCGGCACATCATCCCTGTTTTTCGGTTTATCGATCTTCGCAAGTTTTATAAAAAGCGCGATATCTTTTTCCCTGGTCTGCCTGAACATGAAATCCCTGAGCGGCGCCATTCCTTTGTTAAAAAAGGCCTCATTGCCTATTTTCCCCTTCAGGTACGGCTGCAGGGCAGTGTCGTTTATCTCGGTGAAGGTGGGCGACATTATAAAAATCGTAAGAAAGATCGAAAGGCCCACTATGACCTGGTTGGGAGGCATTTGCTGCAGTCCCAAAGCTCTTTTAACGAAATCGAGAACGATAACGACCCTGGTAAAGGCTGTCATCATGATAAGAATCGAGGGCGCCAGAGTCAGTATCGTCAGAAGAAACAGCACCTGCAGGCTGAGGGCCACATCCTTCGAAGAACGGGCCTCCTCGATGTCAAATGCGATCTTCGGGATCGGCATGCGCACACCGGCATCCTGCGCAAATGCCGCACCGGCAACCATCACGAAACCCAGCAGAAAGAAGATGAAAAATTTTTTATTCTTTATCATATCCGTTCAAGTTCTTGAGTCTTTTTCTCTGTTCTTTCAGATAATCCAGGTCCGTGCCTGGACCTATCCCGTCTGTCTGCTTGAAAGACCTGCTCCTGTTCTTCTTCTCGTTGACCTTATCGATGATCTTGCCGATTCCCCTCACCAGGTACTCCTGGAATCCACCCTGGACTGTCGGCACACGGGTCTGTCCCTTGATTCTGATGCGGTCTATTTCATCCTTGTCGGTGATCTCGGTAATGAGATTGATGGAACTGTCGCAGACCCCCAGCACCAGGACCCTCCCGGCCAGATCGATTATCTGCAAATACCTGTTCTGGCCGATCGGCACAACAGAAAGGACCTGGGCCACTTCGCCGCCGAGAAGCTGAATACCGGCCTTTTTCCCGAGAAACCTGAAGATGTAATAAAAACCGCCGATCAGCAGTCCAAGGACAAGGATGGTTTTTATAAAAAGCCAGAAGAAGGATTCCTCCTCGACCTGCGGCCTGAAGTCATCCTCAGTGTAATCTTTTAACGGCATGTCGCCGGGATTATTATTAATTTCTTCAGAAGCCGATGACGCTTTTCCATCCGCCTCATTGAGCGCAGCCTCGTTTTTTTCCTGCTTATCTTTTTTACTCTGCCTTTCATTCACCGTCCGTGCTGCGGTTTTCCTGGAGCCGGCGACGGCTTCTGGAACATTGAAAGACACAGCAACAGGCCCTGCAGCGACAAGAAGCGCCACCAGCGGATAAATGATCCGGGAAGCGGCAAGGTAAATTTTTTTTCGATTATGTCTCATGGAATTATGTCACATTGCCGAAAATAAAAAAAATAATGTTTTCTACCCCGCTTTTTTTTGAACTATGCTAAAGCATCCCGACAGGACGCCGGCTGAAGACCGGTTATGCTACTGAAGCCCGCTCAAACGGTCGACCGGGCTGACGATATCCGTCACGCGGACCCCGAAATTTTCGTCGATTACAACGACCTCACCCTTGGCGATAAGCTTCCCGTTTACCAGGAGGTCGACAGGCTCGCCTGCGAGTTTATCAAGTTCTATAATGGATCCCTCACCGAGCCCCAGAATATCCTGAACCAGTTGTGTCGTCCTGCCCAGTTCCACGGTAAGGGTCATCGGCACGTCGAGAAGCAACGAAATATTCCCGCCGATACTCGGCGCAATACCCTGGTCGAGGGGAGGAAATTTCACCGGGCTTATGCCTACCTGACCCGGCTGGGACTTCATCGGCTGCTGATACATTGCAGGCTGAGGGGAAGCGTATCCGCCGCCGGCCAGGCTCGATGCAAGATCGACATCCATTATATGGTAGAGCTTGGAATTGATCATCCCTTTGATCGAAAGATCATAGGTGATCTTGACCAGGTCGCCTCCTCCCGGAAGCTGGAGATCGGCGGCCCCATTCGCTACAGAAAGCTGGGCCGGGGTAGTATTGATGCTCCCGCCGACCCTTCCGCTAAACTGCGTCGCGGCGGAGGACAGGAGTTGATTGGTAAATTCCTGTATGGTGCTCTGATGGGCTTCCGAGAGAGCAGCGGGAGCCTTTCCGGATTCATCACCCATCATCAGGGACGATATAACGCCGGCATCGGAAAAACCGAAAACAATGAGGTTTTTCCCCATGATTGCGCCGGTGAAGTTCATGGAAACCTGAACGGTTTTCATCTGAAAATCGGTCCGAACGGCATCGCTCGACTTGACTTCAATGACCGGATTCGAAATCACCAGGTTTCTGCCGCCGAGATATCCGCTCAAAGAAGGGGCCACGGCCCCCATAGAGGTGGAGAGAATGTCACGAAGGTTATTTATCTCCGATGAACTCAGCGCCCCTCCGCCTGCCGCCGAATCCGCTGACTGCGACGGCCCGGAGGGCGATAACATATCGTCGGCCCCCTGCAATAGGGCATCTATTTCGTCTTGGGATAAAGAGCCGTCACCCATATTGTCCCCCTCATAAATAATAAGAAATCAAGAAACAAA
>JAKLIV010000045.1 GCA_022709405.1 Spirochaetota bacterium | reverse complement strand
CGCATTCGTGGCTGATGAACGCGAGCGAGGCCTGGTACTGGTCCGGATCGTTTTCTTTCTGGACCTGGATATACGTCGCATCAGAGACGACATGGGCGTTGGTGAGGATCAGGTTTCCTTTGATGATCGCGCCAGAACCCGAGGACGCGGTGGGAGCGAGCATTTTCCATGGATTAGAATAATCGGGCCTTATCGATGTAGTGACGATTTTAACGACAGACCTGTGCGGATCGGGCTGTCCGGCGCGAAGGCCGATATTGGCGATACTTCCGCAGGTCAGGGCGATCAGGATCGCGAGGATGGCTTTTTTGTTCATGACGCGAAGTCTCCGGCACACGGGCTGTTCAGGCGCCGGTTTCGCAAATTGAAGTGCCGCGCCCCGATCATCCTTGTCATGTTTCCGGATTTTGTCAACAAAACTAAAATTACGCACACCTCATTAAATCTGTTGACACGGCCCTTTTTGCTGGTACAGTTCACAGGAAGACGATAAAACAATTTTCTGTTCAGAGGACGTCCCCATGCTGAAAGACAATTCCAACAAGATTTTCGTTCTGGATACAAATGTCGTTCTGTATGACTATCGCTGCATCTATTCCTTCGAGGAGCACAATGTCGTTATCCCCATAACCCTTCTCGAAGAGGTCGACAAGTTCAAGCGGGGCAACGAAATTATCAATTACAACGCGAGGGAGTTTTCCCGGGAGCTGGACGCCCTCGTAGGCGACAGGCTCTTGAAGGACGGCATCCCCCTGGATACCGGCGGCTTCATCATGGTCGAGACGGACCTTATTAAAGACGATTTTCTCAGCGAGATATTCTGGGAGGACAATCCCGACCACAGAATACTTTCGATTGCGTACAATCTCGCGCTCAGGTTCGGCTGGGACCGGGTCATCCTCGTGAGCAAGGACATAAACCTCAGAATGAAGGCAAAGGGTATCGGCCTCAAGGCCGAGGATTACGAGACCGGCAAAATCAAGAACATCGACGATCTGTATACCGGGAAAAATCTCATCGAACATGTCCCTGACGACATCATCGACTCGATTTTCAAGGAGTCGTCGGTCTCCATTGACCGCTACAGGCCGCCAACCGATCCCCGGCCCAACGAGTATTTTATTTTCCGGAATAACGGCAAGAGCGTGCTGTCTGTTTATTGCAGCGAGACGCGGTCTTTCAGGCATGTCGAGAAGAAAAGGGCGTACGGGGTCACGCCGCGCAATGCCGAGCAGACTTTTTCGCTCGACGCGCTGACCGACATGAACAGGAGCCTGGTGACATTGGCCGGCAAGGCGGGGACCGGCAAGACGCTCATGGCCCTGGCCGGAGCGCTTGAAGTGCGCAAGGAGTACCGCCAGATATTGATGGCCAGACCCATAATACCCCTGTCAAACCGCGACATCGGATTTCTGCCCGGCGACATTGCCAGCAAGCTCGACCCCTATATGCAGCCGCTGTATGACAACATTACGTTCATCCAGAACCAGTTTGGGGAGGACTCCTCCGAGTACCGCCGTATAAACGAAATGCTCGACAAGGAAAAGCTCATGATCATCCCCCTGGCATACATTCGCGGAAGGAGCCTGTCCAGGGCCTTTTTCATCGTCGACGAGGCCCAGAACCTCACGCCTCACGAGGTCAAGACAATCATCACCAGGGCGGGCGAGGGGACGAAAATCATATTTACCGGCGATCCGTACCAGATAGACACGCCGTATCTCGACTCACGAAGCAACGGTCTCACGTATCTCATCGATAAGATGAAGGGACAGCCTCTCTATGCGCACGTCACGCTTGAAAAGGGGGAGCGGTCCCATCTGGCCGAGCTTGCGTCCAACCTCCTGTGATGCGGGTTATGCAAAAAATTTTATTTTGTTGCTTTTTTTTGGATTGTATTGGTCTTATCCGCTGGTTTGACTGTATATTGGTTATTAAACAGTCCGGACGTATTTTTTTTCATCCCGTTCCGGAAAGCAGGACATCTTAATTTATAAAAGGTGACCAGATGAATAAAAAATTTGAGCAGAGCATTGATGATCTTGTTTATGAGGATGAGTATTACAAGGATAGTTATGCCGATGGAAAAGCGGTCGTTGTCGAGGAGGAATCCGAGGAAACCGCTTGTGAAGATGACGATTTTGCCGCCATCATCGTATGTGAGGATTGCGGCCACCAGTGGGAGGACCTGATTTCCGAAGAGGGGAGCGACGAGCCGTTCTGCCCCATGTGCGGGTCGAGCCGGGTCACCCAGGTATAGACACTAGAGCCGCATTATAAAATTTTTTCTGACACGCTTTTGAGTTGTCTTTTTTTTGTGGCCGGTCTAAAAATAGTCATTTCAAGGGGAGGAAAGGGCCATGTTAAAAAAGGCAATTCTATTCTTTTTTATCGCATTACAAGCCGCTTTTGTTGTCGGTTGCGACGACAACAATGATTCCGACAATGTCTATCTGGACAACGAATCCACGGAACTCGTCTATGAGGGCCTGGCACAGGAATTGACCGGAACCATGGCATACAGCCTGACAATCGGTCCGCTCGATGTGAGCGATTACGATCAAATCAGGATCTCTACTTCTTTGGAGACCGGGTCGGGAACTACGTTTGTCCAGGTATATGCGGTTGACGAAGAGGGGACCACCATTGGATATATTGATGACTTTGATATTGTTTCAGGTGGCGTGTCAGAGTACAGCAGAGTGTATGATGTACCGGGGCAGCTGATTCAAATATCTTATGATAGTTCGAATAATAATTTTATACGCTGTCTCGTTTACGGCAGATAATTAATAATACTTGGAGTACAGGCCCCAGCTCAGAGGGCCTGTATTTTATCCATGACCGATTCTGTCTTTCTTTTTATCCTTCCTGATGGGGAGTTGCGCCAGTCAACGGTGAGTACCATGTATACCCTGTCCGAATCTTTCTGCATATCCTCCATGCATTGCGAGACCGTCTGCAGCACCTGGGGCCACTCCCCTTCAATGACCGTGCCCATGGGCCCGAGCTTGTAGTCAAGCCCGCTTTCAGCAATGATTCTAACCGCCCGGGCTACATAGGGGCTCAGGCTTTCTTCTTTTCCGATAGGGAAAATGCTCAGCTGGGCGACTGCACTCATGATTGGTCCTCCTCGTTATTGATTAAATACGGTTTTTCTTCATTAAAGATATTAATCAATATAATCATCTAAACGGAGATATCATCAGACCGGTGAAAATTTATTTATTTGACACCTTTCAGAATTGTTATTATAATCAAACATGTTTTTACTCGCATAAGGGTATCAGGACAAGTTTCATTCAGGATATTCCCTTGCGGGCGCAACCATTGCTAAAACCAGCATTTTCATTTTAATAATAATGAAAAACCTGGTTCTTGGAGATGGCCATAATAATTACTAAATGAAGTTGGAGGATATGATGAAAAAACTGCTTGTTCTCTTTTTCGTGGCGATGATGACGTCGGCTTATGCCGGTGCATTGACTGATGCGGCCGGTTCCCTTGCAGGCGAGGCTGCAGTCAAGGCGTTGAGCAAGAAATTACAGAATTCTCAGAGAGAGAAGGGACCGATCGTTTTTAAAACCGGGAGCGCTGAACTCGATGTGAAAAAATGCAAAAAGACATTGGAGTACATCGCTGATATAATAGGCAATTATAAGGGCATGCGCGTGGAGATCCAGGGACACACTGACAGCGTGGGCGACCACAGGGCCAACGTCGAACTCTCCCGGAAGAGGGCCGAATCCGTCAAGGAATGGCTTGTCTCCTATGGCAGGGTCCCGGCCAAAAGGCTTGAGGCAAAAGGTTTTGGCCCCAGCAGGCCAATCGCCGACAATAAAACCGAGAAGGGAAGGGCGAAAAACAGGCGTGTCGAGTTTAAAGTGACCAAAATGTAGTTTTCTTTCCGCTGCCGGCGTTCTTGAACGAATTCCGGCAGCACCGGTTTCAATTGCCCCGATTATTTTTTCCACCGCCTCTTGTTTTCCCCAGAATGATTCCATGCCTTCCGCCCTGGATACGTGTCCGTATAGTTTCCTGTAAGTGTTTCGGCCGGGCGTCTGCCGCGTCGTAAGTTGTCGTTGACCGACATGGTTGAGGAACATGCTCTTTCAGATGAAATTTCCGGCAGCGGGTTCAGGATTGCGGATGACATGCCGGCCTGTCACCGCCGGCTTGAAAATTAAAAATGAGTTTCTTGACAGAAAACCTTGCGTGGGATAGGGATTGCTGGTCTTTATACCTTTAAGAATCGTAACAAGCACAGGACGCGCCCTCATGAAAATCATCGATACGATAACAAAAAGCTTTCCTTTTATGGTGCTTACTGCAAGCATCATTTCCCTCGTATATCCCCCTTCGTTTACCTGGTTTACCGGGTGGATGATCACCGTAGGGCTTGGCATTATCATGCTGGGCATGGGTGTCACGCTCACGGTGGAGGATTTCAAGCGTGTGTTCAGCTCTCCGCTGCGGATTATTACCGGCGTCGCGCTCCAGTTCGGCATAATGCCGCTGCTTGGCTGGGCCCTCGCATGGCTGTGGAACCTGCCGACGCCGCTTGCTGTAGGCCTCATCCTTGTCGCATCTTGTCCCGGCGGGACCGCGTCCAATGTCATATCATTCCTTGCCAGGGCCGACGTGCCCCTTTCGGTCAGCATGACAAGCTTCTCCACTCTTCTGGCCGTTTTCGCGACGCCGTTTTTCACCGCCATGCTTGCAGGCAGTAGGATCAATGTGCCGGCGATGGGATTGTTCCTGTCAACGCTGCAGGTGATCGTGCTGCCGGTGGCTGTCGGCGTGCTGTTGAACAGGTTCTTCCCCCGGGCGACCAAGAGGATTCTCCCCGCGGCTCCGCTGGTTGCGGTGATTTTCATCACGCTGATCGTTGCGTCCATTATCGGCGCCGGAAGGGAAGAGATACTGAAGGCGGGATGGAGGCTTGTCGCCGCCGTGTTCACACTGCATTCCGGCGGCTTTCTGTTCGGGTACATCCTGGCCTATATTGTGACCAGGGACATTATCTCCGCGCGCACCATATCCATCGAGGTGGGCATGCAGAATTCGGGACTGGGAGCAGTGCTGGCGCGCAATAATTTCGTAGACCCGGTAACGGCCATTCCGAGCGCCATATCGAGCCTGTTTCATTCCCTGATCGCGAGCATGCTTGCCGCGGTATGGAAAAGGTCTGCAGAGAAGTATCTGACAGGTGATAAGCAGCCTGAATGTGCCCGGGAAATGGAAACGGTATAATGCAATCCCGGCAGGAGTGCTATTATTTCGAATTAAAAAAGGGACTGAATCAATTCAGCCCCTTTTTTCTATGAGCGGGTGATGGGAATCGAACCCACGCTATCAGCTTGGAAGGCTGAAGTTCTACCATTGAACTACACCCGCAATGTTGTGACACAGTACAGGCGTCCCCCGTATCGTCAAGAAAAATTTCTCCCGGCGGCGGGAGTGGGGCCATCTTTATTTTTTACTTGACATTTATGTCTCATTAGGATAAAAGTGGGGAAATGTGGTGAAAATTGGTCTGTCTCATTCGAGCGAGGTGCCGGGTGTTCATGGGAGAATATCATCCATCCCTTGATGAAAAAGGCAGGACTGCCGTTCCGGTCAGGCTGCGAAAAGCTTTCGGGGAAGATGCAGTGATCAACAGGCTGATCATCACATATGGATTCGACAAATGTATCATGGCCTTTCGTGAGCAGGAGTGGAAGGAGTTCGTCGAGGGCAGGCTTATAAAGCTCTCCCAATCCGACCCCATGAACAGGCAGCGGATACGCTTTCTTCTCGGGGGCGCATGTGATTGCGATATTGACAGGCAGGGCAGGATTCTGATCCCCGGATATCTGCTGGAATATGCGAGTATAAAAAAAGATATAACCGTGCTCGGCATATATGACAGGATGGAAATCTGGGCCAGCGAAGTTTATGACGGTTATCGCCCGGATAAAAGCGTTGTGGATTCTTTTGCGTCGGACCTTGGCTTTTAACCATTGGGGGCGTAAACAGGGGTTTTAATGAGACATAATCCCGAATTCAGCGGGGATTACGCTCACAGGCCGGTACTGTGGCGGGAGGTCCTCGATTTCGTGAGCCGGTCCTCCATCGGGGGAGAGGGGCTCATGATCGACGCAACGCTGGGGGAGGGTGGGCACTCGGAGCTGCTTCTTGTCGCGTTCCCGGGTATCTCGATCATCGCCTTTGAGCGCGATCCCGACATTCTCGATGTCGCCAGGGTCAGGCTTAAAAAATTTGGCGAAAGAATACAATTTATAAATGACAATTTCTCCCGCATGGCGTCTTATCTGGCCGCGAAAGAAGGGCAGGTGGGGCACATGCTTTTCGATTTCGGCATATCCTCTTTTCATTATGAAAAAAGCGGAAGGGGGTTCGCATACAGCGTGGATGAACGGCTTGATATGCGGCTGGACGGCTTCTCCGGTCATGACGCTGAACATATCGTGAACACGTACCGGGAAAAGGAGCTTGCGGACCTGATTTACCGTTACGGGGAGGAGCGCTGGTCCAGAAGGATCGCAGCCGCAATCTGCCGGGAAAGGGAGAAAAATCCGATCCGGACAACATCCGCGCTGGCCGAACTGGTGCTGAAGGCGATACCCGCCCGCTTTCATGTCAGGAATATTCACCCGGCTACCCGGGTGTTCCAGGCGCTCAGGATAGAGGTGAACGATGAGCTTGGGTCGATAAGGACGGCCATGAAGGATTTCTGGCGTTTCATGGCCCCCGGCGGAAGGATGATAGCCATTTCCTTTCATTCCCTGGAGGACAGGATCGTGAAAGACGCATTCAGAAGACTGGCCAGGGGATGCGTCTGCGACAGTGAAATGAAACATTGCAGGTGCCTGAACGAGCCCTTTATTAAGATATTGACGAAAAAGCCCGTGATGGCTGGAATGGAGGAGCTTCAGGAAAACAGCCGGTCCCGCAGCGCCAAGATGCGGGCCTGCGAGCGATTGTCGGGAGGCGTGCCATCAGGTATATAATTGTCGCGCTTTTTATCGTTATCTCGGTGATTTTCTATGTATGGCAGAATATCGAGGTGATGAAGATACACCTCGATTACAGAAAGGGCCTCGGGGTGGAAAAAAGGCTTGTCAAGGATGTTGACAGGCTGAATTACCGGATCGAGCTCCTGAGAACCGTTGATTCGATGAAAGCCTATGCCAGGGAGCGCGGTCTTAAACCGGTCAATCCCGGGGATATAGACGTGATAGAAATTAAAGGCAATGAAGTCAAAAAATAAACTGGAAAAGAACCTTGGCGACATCATAACCGGATCAGGCGGCGTCGTTTCTGCCGAGGGACCGGTTGATGGAATTATCGTCACATCGGTGGAGTATGACTCACGAAGGGTCGGCAGCGGCTCGCTCTTCGTCGCGGTTGAAGGCTACACTTCGGACGGGCATGACTATATATCCGCCGCGGTCGAAAAAGGCGCGCCGGCGGTCGTACTGAACAGGAAAAGATCCGTGGAATTCAGCTGGCTCGCCGACAGGGGAATCGCCGTTCTTCTGACCGACGATACCAGAAAGGCCCTGGCGCTGGTTTCAGCGGCCTTTTTCGGCTTTCCCTCGAAAGACATGGTTGTGGTGGGGATAACCGGGACCAATGGAAAGACATCAATAACATACATGCTCGAAAACATTCTTGAGACAGCCGGTATCGATTCGGGGGTCATCGGCACGGTCAATTACCGCTGGAAAGGCAAGACCTTCGAGGCACCCAACACCACGCCCGAATCCCGCGACCTCCAGCAGCTGCTTGCCCGCATGAAGGAAGACGGCGTGCGTGCCGTTTTCATGGAGGTCTCGTCGCACGCGCTCGAGCTGAGCAGGGCCGCGGGAATCGAATTCGATGCGGTCGTTTTCACGAATCTCACAGGAGATCATCTCGATTTTCACGGCGACATCGATTCGTATTTCAAGGCCAAGAAAAAGATATTCAGCCTGCTTCAGGAGAGCTCGAAACCCTGGAGGTTCGGCGTCGTCAACATCGACGACGAGTACGGGGATAAGATCGCCGAGGAGAAAAACCTGTTCACTTTCCCGATGTACACCTACGGCTGCTCCGGGTCGGCCGATTACCGCCCGGTCAGGGGAACGGTATCCAGCAGGATCAACGGGCTCAGTTATATCCTGGAAGAGCCTCTCAAAGGTCACGAAATCAGGCTGATGGTCGCCGGGCGTTTCCACGTGCACAATTCGCTCGCCGCTTTTGCGGTCGCGCGCAACCTCGGACTGGCCTATAATGTGATAAGCCGCGGGCTTGCGGATTTGAAGTCGGTCCCGGGGCGGTTCGACGTGATCGTGTCGAAGAAGGGATTCAGCGCAGTCGTCGATTATGCGCATACGGCGGACGCGTTGCTCAAACTTCTCGAATCGGTCCGGGAGCTTTCGCCTGCCAGGATAATAACGGTTTTCGGCTGCGGAGGCGACAGGGACCGTACAAAAAGACCCGTCATGGGAAAGACCGCATCAGAACATTCGGACGTGCTCTTCATCACCAGCGACAACCCGAGAAAGGAGGATCCCGAGGCGATCATTCGCGACATCATTGCGGGCATCGGCAAAGGCGGATACACGGTCGAGCCGGACAGGAGGGCGGCCATCCGCCTTGCGGTCGAGTCGGCCCGTGAGGGGGATGTCATCGTCATAGCGGGCAAGGGGCATGAGGACTACCAGATAATCGGCGCCGAGAAAACGCATTTCGACGACCGCGAGGTGGCCCGGGAATTCATAAGCATGATGGAGGCAAGGTGAAGGCGGATCTCAACACCACCCTCGGCGAGACCGCTTCACGCTGCGGCGGGCGGATACTCGCGGGAGATCCGCATCTGGTCATACGCACGGTCACGAGCGATTCGAGGGAGCTCGGCGAGGCGTCGCTCTTCGTTCCGCTTATCGGCGATCGGTTCGACGGCCATGATTTCATCGCGGCGCTGGCCGGCGAGAGTAAAATCGCGGCGTTTCTCACCATGAGGGAAAACCATGCCGAAATCGCCCGCTCGACGGGAACGGCCGCGATACTCTGCGCCGATACCCTTTCGGCGCTCGGCTCGATAGCGGCCGGCCACCGCGACAGGATCGATCCCGTAATCATAGGGGTCACCGGAACGAACGGCAAAACCACGACCAAGGAGCTCATCCACTCGATGGCCGCGCTTCGCCACCACGCCCTGAAAAACGTCAAGAACTACAACAACGAGATCGGGGTCCCGTTCACCCTTCTGGGACTTGCCGAGTTCAACGACATGGCCGTGATCGAAATGGGCATGAACCATTCGGGCGAGCTCGACCGTCTTTCGCGCATCGTGCGTCCGGACATGGCGGTCATAACCAACGTGGGCGAGGGCCATCTCGAGTTCCTCGGCAGCGTCGAGAACGTCGCGTACGCCAAGGCCGAGATCATGCACGGCATGGAGCCCGGATCGTTCGTGTTCATAAACCGGGACACCGATTGCTTCGGCCTGCTGGCGGACCAGGCCGCGAAGGCCGGGCTCAGGGTGAGAACCTTCGGGCTGGGCGTGGATGCGGATTTATTTCCCTCTTCGTACCGGCTGTCGAGGGAATCTGTCGAGCTTGAAATATCGGGAAAGGCGCTCAAGGCGCCGCTGTACGGCATCCATAATCTGTACAATGTTCTTGCAGCGGTTTCGGTCGGCGTTGAAATCGGCCTGGATATGCGGGATATTCAGTCTGCGCTCGACCGCTTCCAGAATGTCGGCGGCAGGAGCCAGATCGTAGACCGGGGATACATCGTGATCGACGATACCTATAATTCGAATCCGCTCTCGACGCGCTACGCGCTCAGATCCGCCGCCGAGGTGTTTCCTGGCAGCCGTAAAATCGCGGTGCTGTCGGACATGAAGGAGCTCGGCAGGCACGCGGAGTCGTTTCACGAAGAATGCGGACGCGAGGCCGCGCACAGAGGAATGTCCCTCTTGTATCTGTGGGGAGAAATGGCCGCGCATTACCGAACAGGCGCGGTCAGGGCCGGAATGCAGTCCGATTCGGTCGTCGTGTTCGGGTCCAAGTCCGATCTTGCGCAATCCCTCAAACAAGAGCTCAGAGAGAAAGATGTCGTGCTTGTCAAGGGATCGCGTTCGATGAAGATGGAAGAAATCGTGAAGGAAATCACCGCTTAGGGGGGAGCATGTTTTACCATTTGATACTGCCGCTGAAAGAGCACCTTTCCTTTTTGAGGCTTTTCCAGTATATAACGTTCAGGTCGGCCTATGCAGCGCTGACGGCGCTGCTGCTTGTCCTCATTTTCGGCAGCCTGATAATCGCATGGCTCAGAAACCTCAGGTTCAGGGAGGAGATTCGGGAGCTCGGCCCCGAGAGCCACAGGAGCAAGGCAGGCACCCCGACCATGGGCGGGCTTCTGATCCTGGGTTCGGTGCTTGTGTCGATTCTTCTCTGGGGGAATTTCAACAACCATTACGTGATCGTGCTGATAGCGGCGACCGCGGTACTGGGAGCCCTGGGTTTCGCAGACGACTATATCAAGGCCGTGAAAAAAAAGAAGGAGGGCCTGCCGGGCAGGCTCAAGCTCGTCGTGCAGTTTTCGGTTGCTCTCGGCGTTTCTCTCGTGATTTATCTGTGGCCGTCAAATCCCGGGCATGTGACCGAGCTTTACGTTCCGTTCCTGAACGAGGCCGTGCTCGATATGGGGAAGATATGGGTCCTCTTCTCGATGATCGTCATCGCCGGATATTCGAACGCGGTCAATCTGACCGACGGTCTCGACGGTCTGGCGATCGGCTCGGTCCTCACCGTGAGCGTCGTGCTCGCCATAATGACCTATGCGACCGGGCACGTGAAGATAGCCGAATACCTGAGGATCCCCTATATCCCGCACAGCGCGGAGCTTACGGTGTTTCTGTCCGCTCTGATCGGCGCTTCGATCGGCTTCCTGTGGTTCAACAGCAACCCGGCTTCGGTGTTCATGGGAGACACGGGCTCTCTTGCTCTCGGCGGCATAATCGGGATCGTCGCGGTCATGATAAAAAAGGAGATTTTCCTGGTCATCGTCGGGGGGGTCTTCGTGGTCGAGGCCCTTTCGGTCATCATACAGGTCGCGTCGTTCAAGCTGACGGGCAAGAGGGTGTTCAAGATGGCGCCTATCCACCACCACTTCGAGCTCTCGGGCTGGCCCGAACAGAAAGTCGTGGTCAGGATGTGGATCGTGGGCATAATACTGGCGATACTGGGACTGAGTTCCCTGAAGATATTGTAAGGTATAATAGAATACTGTGAAAAAAAGCGTGTCAGATAAATGAATCATCAACAGGACATTAAAGGATTGCGCAATGTGCTGGTCGTGGGCCTGGGATACCGTACCGGCCTTGCCGCGAGCAATTTTCTCGCGTCCCGGGGCATTGCGGTCACCGTATCCGACAGCAAGAGCGCGTCCGGTCTCGCGGACGTGATCGCCAGGCTCGACCCCTCGGTGCGCGTCATTGCCGGCGAGCAGAAGCCCGAAATCCTCGATGGCGGATTCGATCTGGTGATACTCTCTCCCGGCGTGCCGAAGAGCATTCCCCTTGTGGCCGAAGCGGCGAAAAGAGCGGTCCCGGTCGTTTCCGAGATCGAGTTTGCATCGTGGTTCGTAAAGGGCGACACCGTGGGCATCACCGGCACCGACGGCAAGTCGACCACGACGGCGCTGATCGACCACGTCTTTTCCGCGCTGGGTTTCGATTCACGCATGGGCGGCAATATCGGAATTCCCCTGATTTCAATCGCCGATAAAACGGGGCCCGAATCGATCACGGTCATCGAGCTGTCGTCGTTTCAGCTTGAAACCATAACCCGTTACAGGCCCGGCGCCGCGGTCGTCCTCAACGTGACCCCCGACCATCTCGACCGCTACGACGGGATGGACGACTACACTGCGGCGAAATTCCGCATAACAATGAACCAGCGGCCCGAAGACTTCCTCGTGTACAACGCCGACGATCCCGTCGTGTCCCTCGAGTCCGCCAAGTCTGCGGCCGCGAAGAAACCGTTCTCGCTGACCGATGAGGCCGCCGGAGCCTATTGCCGGGGAGGGTTCATATACCTCAACGACGGAAAGGCCCGGCTTCCGATAATCGATACCTCGAAGATGAAGATCATGGGCCTGCACAACGTCCAGAACGCGATGGCGTGCCTGCTCGTGGTCGACTCGCTCATAAAAAGAAGGGGCCTCTCTCCGGATTACGCGCGCATCGCCGCCGCGGTATATTCGTTTCCGGGGCTGCCCCACCGGATGGAGCGCATCGGGACGCTCGCAGGCAGAACGTTCATCAATGATTCAAAGGCCACGACCGTCGGCGCGGTGGACATGGCAGTGAGAAGCCTTCAGGGGGGAGCGGTCCTCATCCTGGGAGGAAGGACCAAGGGGGACGACTACTCTCGCCTGAGAAAAATCGTCGAGGGAAAGGTCAGAGGCGTGGTGCTCATCGGGGAATCGGCCGAATCCTTTTCAAAGATATTCGAAGGATTCAACTATGAACTCGCAGACAGCCTCGACGAGGCGGCGGCCAGCGCCATGAAGATGAGCCGGGAAGGCGATGCAATCGTGCTTTCGCCCGCGTGCGCCTCGTTCGACTGGTTCCGCAATTACGAGGAGAGGGGGGATTGCTTCAGGAAATCCTATGAGAAACTGCTGAAGGGGGAGATCGCGTGGACCTGAGGACGGTCATAGACACCAGGAGAAAAGGGGAGTCGGACGTTTTCCTCTTCGTGGCCGTTTTTCTTCTGGCGGGCATGGGAATCGCCCTGTCCTACAGCGCGAGCGCGGTCTACGCAATGAACACGTTCGGGGATTCGTTTTATTTTCTGAAGCGGCAGATGCTCTGGTTCGCGATAAGCTTCATGGCACTCCTGGTGTTCCAGGAAATCGACTACCGGCTGTACATCAGGCACACGAAAACCATGCTCCTGATTTCGATCGTTCTGCTCGCGCTCGTTCTCATCCCCGGAATAGGGCACAGCGTCAAGGGATCGGCCCGTTGGCTGGGATTCGGCCCGTTCAGGCTGCAGCCCTCGGAATTCGTCAAGCTCTTCATGGTCATATACCTGGTGAAGGTCTTTTCCTCGGAAGACCGCGGGGTCCAGCCGAGCCGCATACTCGTGCCGATAATCGTCATCGCGGTGATGTTCGTCCTGATCATGCTGCAGCCGGATTTCAGCACCGCGGTCGACCTTCTCGTGGTGAGCGTGCTCATCCTGTTCGTTTCCGGGTTTCCTTTCCTGTATATCATGGCGCTCTTTGTCATCAGCATCCCCATGTTCTACCTTCTGATATACCAGGTCGATTACCGAAAGGACCGTCTGCTGGCGTTCATCAATCCGTGGGAGGACCGCTTCGGCATCGGCTACCATATTATCCAGTCGTTCATCGCGTTCAAGAAGGGCGGTTTTCTGGGCGTCGGCCTCGGATACGGGACGCAGAAAATCGCGCGACTTCCCGAACCCCACACGGATTTCATTTTTGCGGTGATAGCGGAGGAGACGGGAATGGTCGGCACGGTGCTCGTGGTTGGCCTGTACGGGTTTCTCTTCTGGAGGGGGATGCTGGTTTCGCTGGCCGCGCCCGACGAGTTCGGGAGACTGCTGGCTATGGGGCTCACCATGCTCATCGCGGTCGAGGCCTACATCAACATCGCGGTCGTCATGGGAAGCCTTCCCACGACCGGCATGCCGCTGCCGTTCATCAGCTACGGGGGGTCATCGCTTCTTTCGAACATGATCGCGGCCGGAATTTTACTCAATATTTCAAGATACAGGGAGGTCTCTCATCCCGGTTTCAAGCTTTCTGACGAGGTATGGCAGTGAAAAGCATCAATGTTTTGATTGCGGGCGGCGGCACAGGCGGGCATATAAGCCCGGGCGTCGCCCTCTACGAGGAATTCAAGTCAAGAGGAATGGGCGCTATTTTTCTGGTCGGTAAAAAGGACGAGCGCTTCTCCTCGCTCGAGGACGTGTCGGCCGGCGATCTCATCGCGTACTCGGCCCCGACCCTGACGAAAAATATTTTCAAGCTTCCCTTTTTCACCCTTTCGTTCCTGCTCGCGGTCATCGCGGCGAGAAGGATCATCAGGAAAAACGAAATCAGGGCGGTTATCGGCATGGGCGGATACGTTTCGGCTCCGGCGCTCATCGCGGCAAGGACCCTTGGCGTTCCCCTTTTCCTGTGCGAACAGAACGCGGTTCCCGGAAAGGTGACTGCGAGCTTCGAGAAGCACGCGAGCAGGGTATACGGCACCTTCATCGGCGCGCTTGAATACCTGAACTTCAAGGATAAATACGTGAATGCGGGCAATCCGATCCGCAAAAAGGTCCTGGGAAAAACATCAATCGCAGAGGCGCGCAGGGCCTTCCATCTCGAGGCGAGCAAGAAGGTTATACTCGCCATCGGCGGCAGCCAGGGCGCCCTCAGGATAAACGAGCTCGTCCACGGGCTCAAAACCGGGTTCGCGCGCGAATTCAAGGATGTCGGCATCATCTGGAGCACCGGGAGTTATTCATACGAAAAATTCAAAAGCATGGTCCAGTCCGATATGGAAGGCGGCGCGATCTACATGTCCCCGTTCATAGACAAGGTCGGCCTGGCCTATGCGGCGTGCGACCTGGCGATCAGCAGGTCGGGCTCGGGCGTGATGATGGAGCTGGCGGCGATGGGGATTCCCTCGATCCAGATACCGTACCCCTTTGCCGCGATGGACCACCAGGACAAGAACGCCGACGATTTCGTCAGGGCCGGCGCGGCGATCAAGATATCCAACGAAGACGCCGTGCCCGAAAAGGTCGCGCCGGTGATCATCGGGCTTCTGGGCAACGACCGGCAGCTCAATAAAATGAAGGAGGCCGCGCTCAGGGCGGCGAAACCGGATGCGGCGGCGGTGATCGTCGAGGACATCGTCAGGACCGTCGAGGCCGCCTGCGGCAGGGAGTAAAGACTTGTTCAGAAAATCGAAAAAAATGCATTTCATCGGGATCGGCGGGATCGGAATGAGCGGCATCGCCGAGATCCTGATCAATATGGGCTACGAGGTTTCCGGATCCGACCTCAGGGAGTCGGGCCAGACCGAACACCTGAGGGCCCGGGGAGCCGCGGTCTTCATCGGCCATTCGGCTTCGAACATCAGGGACTACAGCGTCGTCGTCACTTCGAGCGCAATAAGCTCCGACAACCCGGAGCTCGTCGAGGCCAGGAAGCGCAGAATCCCCGTGATCCACCGCTCCGAAATGCTCGCCGAGCTCGTCAGGCTCAAGCACGGCATCGGCGTGGCCGGCACTCACGGCAAGACCACGACTTCGTCGATGCTCGCCTATGTCCTGTATCACGGCGGCATCAATCCAACCGCGGTGATCGGGGGCAAGGTCCTCAATTTCGGCTCCAACGCCCGCGTGGGCCAGGGCGAGTACATGGTCTTCGAGGCCGACGAGTCAGATGGATCGTTCCTGAACCTGCTGCCCAGCATAGCCGTGGTCACCAACATAGACGCCGACCATCTCGACCACTATAAGTATTTCGAAGGGCTCAAGGATGCGTTCCTGTCGTACATAAACAACATCCCGTTTTACGGGTATTCGGTGCTGTGCATAGACGATGTCACGGTCCGGGAAATCCTTCCGAGGGTCGAGAGGCCCTATCTCACCTACGGCATGTCGGAAGACGCGCTTTTCAGGGTCACAAACGTGGTCAGCAAAAACGGCCGTACGTCCTTCACCTGCCACTACAACGGCGATGTCGTCGGGGATTTCGAGATCGGCCTTATCGGCGTCCACAACGCGCTCAACGCCCTCTCTGTCATCGCGGTCGCCCTCGATCTGGGGCTCGACGTGAAGACCATACGCGAAGGGCTCGCCGGTTTCAAGGGCGTGGGAAGGCGCTGCGAGCGGATAGGGGAGGAGAAGGGCATACTCGTGCTTGACGATTACGGCCACCATCCCACCGAGATCAAGGCCACGCTCGATGCAGTGCAGTCCCTGGGCCGCAGGATGCTGGTCGTGTTCCAGCCGCACCGCTATACCAGGACCCAGTTCCTCTGGGACGAATTCGGGCAGTCGCTGGCGCGGGCCGACGAGATATTCCTGACAGAGATCTATTCGGCCGGGGAGTCCCCGATCGAGGGAGTATCTTCGGAGCTCATCGCGAAGGCGGTGAACAGACATCTTGGAAGGGAGGCCGAAATAATCGGCCGTTTCGAGGATATCCCGGCCCGGGTCCTGTCGAAGGCGAAGAAGGGCGACATCATCCTCACGCTTGGAGCGGGGGACATTTACAAGGCGGGCAGAATGATCATCGAGGAGCTGAAGTCCTGACATGAAATCGCGGATTGCAGCCGTCGTTTTTGCGGCAACGGTTTTCTGGGGCGGGGCCGTGTGGGCGGAGGCGCGCTATTTCTCGGCGATCGAGTTCAGGGGCCTCAGGACTCTCACCAAAGCCGAGATTATCCGCGGGGTGAGGCTGGCGGTCCGCGGAAACGGCGTCGTAATCGACCTGGATTCGCTCGAAAATTCGCTGAAGAAGTTCGCCATTATACGAAGCCATGAAGTAGACGAGAAAAACGGGCGACTCATTCTCACGGTGGCCGAGCGCGATCCGCGGTTGATCATCGCCCACCGCCGGAAAGACCAGACAATAGTTTTCGAGATCGATGAACGATTCACCGCGATCGCGTTCAACAGGATATACCGGCCGGATCTTCCGGTTGTGCATGTCGGCGCGGCCGGTATGAACGGCGCCGACATTTCGGAAGAGACAAGGGCCTTCTGCCTGACGCTGGAGAGGGTGAAAAAGGAAAGTCCGGAGCTTTTCAGGGAGATCAGGGAGATATTCTTCGACGGCAATCGCGCTGAGGTCCGTCTTGAGGGACGCAGGACGCGGTTTTTTCTGTCGCCGGGCGTTGAGGATTTCAGGCGCCTGAGCTATTTTGCGGGCTACCTCGACAGAACCGGGCGGTATCCGGATAGAATGACGATCAATGACGATAAAGTACTGATCAGGAAGGGAGTGAACAATGGGTGATATGATTGTTGGTCTCGACGTTGGCACCACTAAAACCTGCGCCGTCATCGGCCATGAAAACGAGAACGGCCAGGTGGAGGTCGTCGGAGTGGGGGTGTCTCCCTCCAAGGGTCTCAAGAACGGGGTTATCGTAAACATCGACAATACCGCCTCGGCCATAACAAAGGCAGTTGAGGACGCGGAGCTCATGGCGGGCCACGAGGTCGCCGGGGTGCTGGTGGGAATAAGCGGCCAGCACGTCAAAGGCGAAAACTCCCGCGGGGTCGTGGCCATTTCAAACAGGTCGAGGACCATCTCCCCGGTGGAGGTGAAGCGCGTCATCGAGGCGGCCCAGGCGGTGGTGATACCGGTTGACCGGGAAATCCTGCATGTTCTTTCCAAGGAATTTTCGGTCGACGACCAGACCGGGATCAAGGACCCGATCGGGATGAGCGGCGTCAGGCTCGAGGCCGAGGTCCACATCATAACCGGGGCCACGACCAGCATCCAGAACATGATCAAGTCGGTCGACAAGGCCGGGTTCCAGTGCCAGGACATCATCTTCAATCCGCTCGCATCCGCAGACGCGGTCCTGAGCAGGGACGAGAGCGAGCTTGGCGTCGCGCTCGTCGACATCGGCGGCGGCACGACCGACATAATCGTGTATCTCGAGGGCGGGGTCGCCTATTCGTCGGTCCTTTCGGTCGGCGGCATACACGTGACCAATGACATATCGATCGGGCTGCGCACGCCCATTGAATCCGCAGAGATGATCAAGAAAAAGTACGGGTGCGCGGTTCTCGATCTCGTCGATGCATCGGAGATGGTCGAAGTGCCCTCGGTCGGGGGGAGGGCCCCGCGCCGCCTGTTCAGGCAGGAGCTCACCCAGATCATCGAGCCGCGAATGACCGAGATCATGGACATGGTCGACCAGGAACTCGTCAGGAGCGGAAAAAAGGACATGCTCGCGGCCGGCATCGTGCTCACCGGCGGCGGAAGCATGGTCGAGGGCGCGATAGAATCCGCCGAGAGGGTCTTCAACATGCCCGTGAGGGTCGGCGTTCCGACCGACATCGTCGGGCTCAAGGACGTGGTGTCTACGCCCCAGTACGCCAACGGCGTGGGGCTGCTTAAATACGGAATACGGCTGAACAAGTTCAGGGTCCGTTCTCGATATGACAGGGGCACTGCGGGTTTCGTCGAGCGGATCAAGAAATGGCTCAACGATTATCTGTAACAGAAAGCGGCCGGGAGCAAAAATGAAAAAAAACCCGGCCGGGATAAAAAATTAATTGATAAGTAAATTAATGTATGCTAATGTGACATAATCTTTGAGGGGGGGCTATGTTCAGGTTAGAAGAAGAAAAACAGTTGTCCACGGTTATCAAAGTCATCGGCGTCGGGGGCGCGGGAACTAACGCTGTCAACAGGATGATCGCCACCGGAATGGAAGGGGTGGAGTTCATCGTAGCCAACACCGACGCCCAGCAGCTCGCGGCGAGCAACGCCCCGGTCAAGATACAGATCGGCGGAAAGCTCACGAGGGGACTCGGCGCAGGAGCCGACCCCGAGATAGGAAGGGAAGCCGCCCAGGAAGACAGAGACAAGATACACAAGGCGCTGAAAGGGGCTGACATGATTTTCATCACCGCCGGTATGGGCGGCGGCACCGGCACCGGGGCCGCGCCGATCGTCGCCGAAGTGGCCAAGGAGCACAATGCCCTTGTCGTCGGCGTGGTGACCAAGCCGTTCAGGGTCGAGGGAAAGCGCCGGATGCAGAAGGCCGAAGAGGGGATAACCAACCTGAAAAGCAAGGTGGACACTCTTATCACCATCCCCAATGACCTGCTTCTCAAAATAATCGACCGCAAGACCCCGATCGACGAGGCGTTCAGGCTGGCCGATGACATCCTGAGGCAGGGCGTCCAGGGGATCGCCGACCTGATAATGGTCACCGGGCTCGTAAACGTCGACTTCGCCGACGTCAGGGCGGTCATGAAAGAGACCGGGGACGCGATGATGGGCGTGGGCATCGGGACCGGAGAGAACAAGGCGCTCGAGGCCACGCAGATGGCGGTCAACAGCCCGCTCCTGGAGGAAACCAGCATCGAAGGGGCCAAGGCCGTGCTCATCAATATCGCGGGCGGAAACGATCTCTCTCTTCACGAGGTCAATGAAGTGACCGATATCATTACCCGCCAGGTCGACCCGGACGCGAACATAATTTTCGGCACGACCATCGATGCGGCCCTGGACGACAGGGTCCGGGTCACGGTGATCGCCACCGGCTTTGACAGAAAGAAGAACATGCTTTCCCGCAACGATAATTCCATGGGAGTAGACCAGGCCCTGAAACTCATCAAGGGCAACCAGGAAAAGCAGGACCAGCCAGCCGCATCCGCCAGAAACATGCAGACATTCTCCCTCGATTATGAACGCAGAAGAAAACGTAACTATGAAAACGAGGATCTCGACATCCCCGCTTTCCTGCGAAGGAATATTGAGTGATTTTTCCCCCCAGCGATGAATCAGGTGCCGGCGGCCATGGAAACATTCCATGGCTCCGTCACCCGGTCCATATTTCCCGCAACGATGTAACAGACCGACATGACGCTCGATGAGAAGATCAGCCGTTTCCTGAAAGACGTTCTGGGCTCGTTCGAACCGCCGCAGCTCCTTGCCGGTGACGCGTCGAACCGGGTCTACTACCGGGTAAGGGCCGGGGCGGGCAGCTACATAGTCTGCTATGACGGCAAGCTTACAGGAGACCGGGATTACCCGTTCATCAATGTCCACGCTATCATGAAATCGGCCGGGGTTCCGGTTCCGCAGATATTCAATGTAGACACTGAAGCAGGCCTCATCCTCCAGGAAGACCTGGGCGACGGACTGGTCGAGTTCATCTTCGACGGCCTCGAACGTCCTCAGAAGAAGGCCCTGTACGAAAGGATCGTCGACATCATGCTCGATATACAATCGATCCGGGGACGGGGTGGGCCGTTCGCCCTGCGTTTCGACCCCGAGAAGCTGATGTACGAGTTTGATTTTTTTATCAAGCACGCACTGTGCGGCTACTTCGGGAGGCGGGCGGATGACGGACGTATGGCTGCGCTGAGACGGGAATTCGAAAAAATATGCGGGATACTCGACAGGCCGGAACTGTCGGTGCTGAACCACCGCGACTATCATTCGCGAAACGTCATCGTGAAATCAGGAAAACCGTATGTGATCGATTTCCAGGACGCGCGCCTGGGGCTTCCGCAGTACGATCTGGTCTCGCTTATCAGGGATTCATACCTCGTGCTTGACGAGTCGATGTTTCAGGAATTGAAGGAGTACTATCATGCTTCGGCGGCGAAGCGCGGTATACTGGCGATGCCTTCCCGCGATTTCGATCATTTCTTCGATATCCAGGCGTTTCAGCGGAACGTAAAGGCTGTCGGCACGTTCGGCTACCAGGTTTCGGCGCTCGGCAATATGAAGTTCGAGAAGTATATTCAACCAACCCTTCAATATCTGGACGGGTATTGCGCACGACGCGCCGAGCTGGGGATCGCAGGTGAAATGATAAAATCATTGACCATCCGGCCGTAGGCGCGCAGCGCGCAAAGCGTCTGCGGAAGAAAGCCTCCTCGCGGGGACTGCATCCCTCAAAAAAATAATAATTGACATCAGCAATAAATCATCATAGAAGGCGCTTTACATATTACATGCTATCAAGTACGATCGGTGTCGATAAATACCCGGGGAGCCAGTGCATGGCGGTACAGCAAAGAAAAAAGAGCAAGGAACAGCGGGAGTTCATCATCAGTAAGACGCGCGGCCTGTTCTGGGAAAAAGGTTACGCCGAAACAAGCATGAGGGACATAGCGCGCGAATGCGGATTCAAACCCGCAAATATCTACAATTTTTTCAGCAACAAGGAATCGATACTCTTTGAAATTCTGAACGAGGAGATGAAGCAGATCATCGCCGCAATGGAGCCGTATCGGGACGATGACGGCATCGACCCGCGGCTTGCGCTCAGGGGCGTTATCGATGGCCATGTGCGCCTCACTCTCGGCGAGCGCCGGAGCTCGAAGCTGCTTTTCGACAGCGGCCTGCACAACCTGTCGGCCGCCAACAGGAAAAAAATAATCAGGCTCAGGGATGAATACGACAGTATCCTGTCCCGGATAATCCGCAGGGGAATCGACCGCGGCATGTTTTCGATATCCGACGAAAAAATCGCGGTATACAGCATCGCATCGATGATCGCGCGCACCCGGATCTGGTATTCGCCCGGAGGAAAATACGGCGTCGATGAAATCGTGGACTTCATATACTCCTTTACCCTCAAAGGCCTCGGCGGCCGAAAATAATTTTGCTTGACTGGGGAATCTTGCCCGATAGACAGAAGACATGACGGGACCGTACGTCGCAGGAGCAACTTATCCATTGAGGAATCGCCCATGAAAATACGCTATACAAGCCGGTTCGAGGATTTCATCGAATTCTCGGTATTTCACCATACTTCGCCGAAGAAACTCAGGAAGCTGATGCTGCGTCAGCTCATGCTTGTCATCGTCTTCTCGGCCGCCATCATCGGAACGCTGTATTATATTTCTTTCATGAAAAATGATTATTACTACCTTAAATTCGGATTCCTTGTCATTCCGATGTTCATGGTTTCGCAATACATGGCATATAAAAAGTATCCGAAAAAAATACGCGAAGAAATGCCGCGCTATCTGAAAGAGGCGGACCACCGGGACTTTGCGGGCGATCACGAAATCGAAATCCTCGATGACGGAATTCTCGAAAAGCCGTCGGGTGAAAAGACCGAATGGATGAACATCCGCGAGGTGACCTCGACAAACCGCCATACTTTCATATACATAAGCGATACAAGGGCGCACGTCATTCCCCGGGAGCGCGTCAAAAAGAAGGCCTATGAGAATTTTATGAAAGAACTCGAAAAGCGGCGCACGTCCTGCTCCGCCGCCGGGGACCGATAAGCCCGAAAACTATCGGATCGGCCAACCCGATCCTTTTCAATCTTCAATCTCCGCGTGAAAAGCCAGCCGACGATGCGCTATTGACAAAAAGCGCTTCCCATGAAATAATTATCATCTGCCTCTGATTCGCTTAATAGTCTTTTCAAGTGATATTTATGATCAGCATACCCGGATACCAGATACTCGAAACGATCGTGGAAAGACGTAAGACGTCGGTGTTCAGGGCCCGCAGCGAGAGGGATGGCAAAAATGTCATCATCAAAACTTCAGGAGAAGCCGGCTTTTCCTCAGTCGAGCTCAAGCGAAAATATGAAATCTCGGCAGAGCAATCCATTGAAGGGATTGTCAAAATTTTCCGGATGGAAAGGTTCGACGGTGGAAACGCCCTGGTAATGGAGGATTTCGGCGGAGTCTCGCTTGAACAGATCATGGTCAACGGATTCGGCGGATTAAGAGAACAGCTCGATATCGCGGTAAAAGTCTCTGATATCCTGGGCAGGCTGCACGGACGCGGCATCATTCATGGCAACATCAAGCCGTCCAACATCATTGTGAATCCGAGAACCGGTGAAGTTAAATTGACCGATATGACTCTCTCGCGGATTTTCCGGAACGATGAGTCTCGGCTCCCGGATATGATTCCGGCGACCCTCATGTATATATCCCCTGAACAGACCGGACGCATGAACAGGTTGCCGGATTACAGGACCGACTTTTACTCACTCGGCGTGACATTGTACGAGATGCTGACGGGCGTGCTGCCTTTCAAGTCGAATGATCCGATTGAACTGATATACTCGCATCTGGCAAGGCAGCCCCAATCAATCGAATCTATAAAACCCGGGACCCCGCGCGTCATTACGCAGATTGTAGACAAGCTCCTTGAAAAAAATCCGGAGGACCGTTACCAGAGCGCTTTCGGGATAAAGTACGACCTCGAGAAATGCATACTGACAATTGACGGCATGGGGAGGATAGAGGATTTTCAGATAGGCGAGAAAGACGTATCCGAACGGCTGAACATACCACGCAAGGTTTATGGCAGAGAAAATGAAAAATCCGAGCTGATGAAAGCCTATGAGCGGAGTTCGCAGGGAGCATGCGAAGTCGTTTTAATTCATGGAAGCGCAGGGATCGGCAAAACATCGCTTGTTCACGAAGTTTTCAGAAATTTCGCGCTTGAAGGGGCTTTCTTTATCGAAGGCAAGTATGATAAGCTCAAGCAGGATATACCTTACAATGCGATTATCCAGGCCTTCAGAGGACTCATCCGCCGTCTGCTGGCGGAAAGCAGGGAGAGGCTGGCCGAATGGAAGGCCTGCCTCCAGTCCGCCTTGGGCATAAACGGCCGGATCATCCTTGACGTAATTCCGGAGGTGGAATTTATCATCGGGCCGCAGCCTCCTGTCCCTCCGCTCGGCCCGGCCGAGGCAAAAAACGTCTTTGACATGGTTTTCAAGGCCTTCTTCAAAGTGTTCACCCGGGCCGAACATCCCCTTGTCATGTTTCTTGACGACCTCCAGAATGCTGACACGGCCTCGCTCAAGCTTATGGATACGATACTGGCAGATGATGAATGCAGGTTTTTCCTGCTGGTCGGCGCCTATCGGGGAGAGGAGGTCGATGCCGGACATCCTCTTCTTAAAACTCTCGACGCCATGAAAGAGGCGCATGTTCAAATGGGATTATATATGCTTGAACCGCTTGGCAGCAGCGAAATCGAGGCGTTGAGTTCCGATATGTTTGCCAGCGTTCTTGAGGCGGTGGCGCCCCTGACGGAGCTTATTAGAATGAAAACCGGCGGAAACGCTTTTTTCATCATTGAGTTCTTCAACAAGATCTACCGGGAAAAGCTTTTAAGATTCAACACCGAAAAAGGGGGGTGGGAATGGGAGCTTGACAGGATAGTTCAGCTCAGCGTGACTGACAATATCATCGAACTTCTGGTGGAGAGGCTGAACCGTCAGCCTGAAGATGTGCGCGAGACGCTTTGCCTGGCCTCCTGTATCGGCAATACGTTCCATGCATCCCTGCTCGCCGAGATCAGGAACGCCCCGCTCCAGGATACGATAGACCTGCTTCTCGCCGCGGTCAGGGAAGGATTCCTGCTTCCTGTACGAGAGATACATGCTGTTGAAGGGGCGCAGGGAGAAACGTATAATTTCAGGTTTCTCCACGACCGCATCCAGGAGGCATCGCACGCGCTTCTCGGCGCAAGAGATATCCGTGGAATACACCTTGCAATAGGCCGGGCGATACTGAAAAGCATGGACCCGGATTCTTCCGAAGACCTCATTTTCGAGGTTCTCGCGCATTTCGGGAAAGCGATTGAACTGGTGACCGACGAGAGCGAGAAACTTGCGATATCGTCTCTCGGCCTGGCTGCCGGCAAAAAGGCGGGCGCATCAACCGCCTACAGCCAGGCATGCGGGTTCCTCTCTGTCGGCATCAGTGTCATTTCCGATCATGGATGGGAAAAACATTACCGGCTGATGTTTGATTTGCATCGGGAAATGTCCTATTTTCTGTATCTGGCGGGCGAACTGGAAGAATCGGATGAATTTTTCAGAATCGCCGTTGGGAAAGCATTGACTGATATCGATCGCGGCGATATCAGCGCTTCCCGTGTTACCCTGTTTACCCTGACCGGAAGACATGTCGAGGCCCACGACATCGGTATTGAAGCGCTGAATATGCTGGGTATTTCGATTGACGGCCGGTCGGAAACGCTCATGCCCCAGATAGGGGCAGACCTGATGGACGTACAGAAAATTCTCGCGGAGAGAAACATCAGAGACGTGCTCGATATGCCTCTGGTCAAGGACCCGCTGATAAACTCACAGATGAAAGCACTCGTGGAGGTTTCGGTCGCGTCATATTTCTTCAATCCGAACATGTTCATCCTCGTAATTTTAAAAATGCTGAAGCTGTCGCTTTTGCATGGAAACACGTCTGAATCGTCAGTCGGTTATGTGACGTTCGGCGCGTTACAATGCCAGAATATGATGATGTCATACACGCGTGGCTTTGAATTCGGGAGACTGGCGATCCGACTCAATGAAAAAATCGGGAACAGGGCGCTTGACGGCAGACTGTATTATATGTTCGGCACCTTCATTAATCACTGGAAGCAGCATATCGAGACGAGTTTGCCTGTTCTTGACAAGTCTCACCTTCTCGGCAGGGAGTACGGGGATTTTCTTTTCAGCGCTTTTGCGGCCGGCGTGGCCGTTATTAACAGGCTGATCCTGGGACGGATGAACCTGGCCGATGTTCTCGAAGAATGCGAAGCCAATATCGCCTTTTCAAAGAAAGTGAAGAATGTAACCTGGGTTGCAAGGCAGCGCCTGACACGACAGATTATTTTATCCCTTATGGGAAGGACGGAAGAGAGAGGATCATTCGGCGATGCTCATTACAATGAAATCGAAGAACTAAAAAAAATGCAGTCAATAAAATATATGCTCGGGGTCGCCCATTATTATATCAATAAAGCCAAGATGCTTTTTCTGGTCGGAAAATACGACGAGGCTCTGGATGCTTCCGAGGAATCTGAAAAGACCGTATCGCTTCATAATACAACATTCCTGGTTACCGAGCACTACCTGTATCAGACACTGATACTTCTGGCGCCGGTTCAATCGGCAGCCGAGGAGAAAAAAAAGAGGTTCAGTGATCTGATCGAAAGAAATAAGGGGCTGTTCGCCAAATGGACGGAGAGCTGCCCGGAAAATTTCGAATGCCGGTATCTCCTCATAAAGGCGGAGATGGAGCGCAACGCGGCCAATGAACTCGAGGCAATGCGTCTTTATGACCGCGCGATCATGAATGCAGAAGAAAACCATCACCCGGTAATGGCCGCCCTTGCCAATGAGCTTGCGGCCCTGTTTCACCGGAACGCGGGCAGGGAAAAGGTCGCCGGCGTCTACATGAAAGACGCCATTGAATATTACCGCGCATGGGGAGCGGAGGGTAAAGTCAGTGATATCGAAGAGAGATATAGCGGGCTTATCAAAAAAAGCATGAAAGCCGAAGCGATAAAAACCCCTGAAGCGGAGACGACCCTTCCGGATGATGCGGAATCCGGCGGCATTGCTTCAGTCGCCGATCTGATCGACCTCACGAGCATTATCAGGGCGTCGCAGGCGATTTCGGGCGAGATTCTTTTTAAAAATCTGGTGGACAGGCTGATGAGAATCCTA
>JAKLIV010000044.1 GCA_022709405.1 Spirochaetota bacterium | reverse complement strand
GGCGGGTAAAGCGGAGCGCCCTGCGCAGCACCCGGCGCAGCACGTAGCCCCTGCCCTCGTTCGAGGGATAGATGCCGTCCGACATGGCGAAGGTCAGGGCCCGCGCATGCTCGACGATGACGCTGATGGGGACGATATTGCCCCCCTCGTATTTTTTCCCGGTCTTCGCGGTCACGAAGTCGACGAAGCTCCTGAGCTCGTCGGTGCCGAACACCGAATCCGCCTTCTGCACCAGGGTGGCGAGGCGCTCGAGTCCCATGCCGGTGTCTATACCCGTGCGCGGCAGGGGTGAGAGTTTTCCGCTCACGTCCTGGTAAAACTGGTTGAATACCAGGTTCCAGAACTCGAGAAACCGTTCGCACTCACATCCCGGCTTGCAGTCGGGCCTGCCGCAGCCATAAGCGGGACCGCGGTCGAGATAAAGCTCCGAGCACGGCCCGCACGCGCCGCTGTCGCCTGCCGGGCCCCAGAAATTGTCCTTCTTGCCCAGGCGCACGATCTTCTCGGCCGGCACGCCGATCATTTTATTCCAGAGTTCGAAGGCCTCGTTGTCGTCCTCGTATATCGAGACCCATATCTCCTTCACCGGGAACCCGATAACGCCGGTCGAGTACTCCCAGGCGAATTTTATGGCCTCTTTCTTGAAATAATCACCGAAGGAGAAATTGCCGAGCATCTCGAAGAACGTCAAATGACGCTTGGTGCGGCCCACGTTTTCGAGGTCGCTGGTGCGAAGGCACTTCTGCACGGTCGCGGCCCGGGTGTATTCGAGCTCGACCGTTCCGGCGAACATCGGCTTGAACTGAACCATCCCGGCCGTGGTGAACAGCAGGGTCGGGTCGTCCTTGGGCAAAAGCGGGCTCGACGGCACGATGCGGTGGCCGTTGTCTTTGAAATATTGTATGAATGAATTGCGAAGATCCCTGACTGTATGCATTATGTAACCTCATATTTAAGACATCGGTAATTATCTCACCCTCCCCCGGCCCGTGCGAAGCCTCCCTATAGGACTCCCTTCCAGGGAGGGGTGAAAGATATATGATCATATGGCGGATGAAATCCGAAACCGGCAAACCCGGCAATGAGGCATTAATTATGATCGGCTGGGATTTTTGCAAGAAAAAAGCGTGTTTGTTTCAGGGCCGCAGGGGGATTCGGCTCATTCGGCGTCCGCATCGGGGCACGACTCGTCCCGAATCCGCCCGAGCGCCTTTTTCGCGTCTTCGTGCCTGAATCCCCTCTGGAGCAGAAAACGGTACACGCGGCCGAGCCTTTCGTCGCCGCCCTTCAGGGAATCGAATTTTTTCCGGGCTGCGGCGTACACGACATCGGGGTCGGCTTCGGCGGCTCCGGATTCGCGTATGGCCCGGTCTATTGTGCCGCGGGCTATGCCCCGTGCGGCGAGCTCCTTTTTGAGCAGCGCCGGGCCCATGGCCTTTTTGCGCATCTTTGACTGGATGAGTGCGAGGGCGTAGGCGCCGTCGTCGAGGTACCCCTTGTCGACCAGGGCGCCGACCACGCTTTCGATCGCAGGGGCCGAGAAACCCTTTTTTCTCAGATAGGTTTTCATCTCGAACACCGAGCGCGCCCGCGGAGCCAGGTACGACAGCGCCTTCTCCCTGCAGCAGAACAGGTCTGACTCGTCCCTGATGTCGCGGTACTGGACCGGGTCGATCTCCCTGTCGGCCGCAAGCCCGTGCAGGCCGGCGAGGTTCAGGGGAAGCCTGAGCTCCTCTCCGTCGTCGAGGGCAAGGACTACATGGCTTTCGCGATATTCTACTTTCAGGATTTTCGGCATAAAATTTCTATAATAACATTCCTTGCGGGGCGAAGTGACTTTTACCCAAGACCCCAAAACGGAAAAGCATCAGATACCTGTTACAGTATTTCGTTTATTATTTTTTGCAAGATGAATCTCTCTGTCAAATCAGGAATTTTTGCAGCTAAAATAGATACACGAACCTGAATGAATCCGATTTGCATCTGTTTCATATAAGGGAAACTCTATAAATCAGGGTCTTTCCTGAATGTTGGGAACAGCCCCCTAAATTCCCCCGAGGGGATTTTAAACTTTTTTTCTAATAATGCATGTATTTTAGCAAGAAGATTTCAAGCCTCCAGTGTGGGGTTTGAGAGATTATGAAAAACCTGATTTATAGAGGCGCCCATAACCATGATGGGAAAACATTGATAAAAGCCCAGGCGCGGATTTTTAAAATTTACGCGATGACTTTATCGCCTTCACGACCAGGGTAATGAAAGTAAGCGGGACAAAAATGGCGGCAAAAACGGCTGCCGTTGTAAAGGTGCTGCTTTGTACGGCGCGCAGGACTACGCAGGTCACATACAGGATGTAGTACGCCAGCAGCAGTCCTCCTTCGGTGCGGGAGATGCGGTTGTCAATGTAAAAGATGGGCAATGTAACCAGCGCCACAAAGATCATCACCGGAAGATCGAATTGCATAACACGCGTGGCAACCGTCACGCCGTCGGGGGCAACGAGCGCGGCGATCCCCAAAACGCCGAGCAGATTGAAGATGTTGCTGCCTACGGCATTACCCACGGCAATATCGCTCTCCTTTTTGAGCGCCGCAATCACCGATGTGGCGACTTCGGGCAGGGATGTTCCCGCCGCGACAATAGTCAAGCCGATAACCAGTTCGCTCACACCCAGGAATTTGGCAATCCGGACAGCGGATTTCACCAGCCAGTCCGATCCGATCACGAGAAGCCCCAAGCCAGCCACGATGAATCCGATATTGGTGATGATACCCTTTGCCGAGGGCGTCCCGGTTTTTCCAAACTCTTGGGCAAATTCGTTTTGCACAGCCCTGTTTTCGGCGCGGCTTTGCCTTAGGACGAAGAACGTATAAGCAACCAGTCCAACAAGAAGCAGCGCACCATCCAGCCAGCCCAGTTTTCCATCCAGAGCCAGCGCAAGCGACAGGAGGGACACACCCAGTACAATCGGCGCATCCTTGCGGATGATCTGCTCCGCTATGATGATGGGCGTAATGATGGATGTGATTCCCAGAACGAAAAGGATGTTGAAGATGTTTGATCCAAGTACATTGCCAAGCGTCAGGTCTCCCTGCCCGCTCGCGGCGGATTTCAACGAGACGGCGATCTCAGGCGACGCCGTGCCGATTGCCACGATGGTCAAGCCGATGACCAGCGGTGAAACACCGAACGCGGTCGCCAGCCGCGACGCTCCGCGCACCAGCAGGTCAGCCCCGAGAACAAGGACGACAAGACCCAGGATAAAGAAGAGGATGACGCTTATCATGATAAAGACTACCGCGATCGATAAATTATTTGTGAAATTTCCATAGCTAAAACCAGTTTCATGAAACTGAATACATCATATTCGAGCCTGCCGAAAAAGCGAAGATAATCCGGGACCAATAAGTAAATGTTGACAAAAAATACTCCGGATGCAAGACTTTTTTTGTTTTGGCCGGTTGACCTTGCCTTTTCAGCAGCATCGAAAAGCGGCCATGCCTTTTCCCATGTGCCGGGAGCGGAGAAATACCTCCAGAACAAGGTGCAGGAACCGTGTCCATCACAGGTCAAAGGTAATCCGTCCCTTAAATGTTATTACTCAGCAAGGTGCTAATTAAACTTCGAATATTGACACAGTGATATTTCGGATATAATGTCTGGAGACAATTTTCCGGGGAAGGTTAACCATGAAAGTACTTGTCATCAACAGCGGCAGTTCGTCCCTCAAGTACGATCTGTTCGATCTCGACACCGAAAGGTCCCTTATCGGGGGCAATGTGTCACGCGTCGGAACGGAAAAGGCGGAGCACAGATACACCTGTTCCGGCAAGGAGACGACCTCATCCATATCGGCGCCGGATCACATGACCGCGCTCAAGGAGGTTCTCGATGTGCTCACGAATGCCGATGGCGCGCCGCTTAAAAGCCTGTCTGAGATAGGGGCCGTGGCTCACCGCATCGGGCATGGCGGCTCACTCTACCGCGGGCCGGTAATCATAGACAAGACGGTAAAGGACGAGATACGGAGGCTCATTCCCCTCATGCCGCTCCACCACCCCGCCATGCTGTCCGGAATTGACGCCTGTCAGGCCGTTCTGCCCAAAGTGCCGCACGTTGCCGTCTTCGACACGGCCTTCCACCGCACCATTCCCGACGAGGCGGCCATCTACGGCATCCCCCATGAATACTTCGTGAAGGGCATCAGGCGATTCGGCTTTCACGGAAACTCGCACGAGTATGTGGCGCAGAAGGCAGCCGAATTCCTTGAAACACCGCTTCGCCGCCTCAACATCATCTCCTGCCACCTGGGCAACGGCGCAAGCGTTTGCGCCATCCAGCGCGGCCACTCGATCGACACGAGCATGGGCTTCAGCCCGCTCGAGGGACTCATCATGGGCACCCGCGTGGGCGACATCGACCCGGGCATCATTTCCTATCTAATGAGAAACGAGGGCTTCTCAATCGACGCGCTCGACGACATTTTCAACAAGAGTGGAGGGCTTCTCGGGATCTCCGGCGTGAGCTCCGACATGCGGGAAATTCTTGAGGCGGCTGATAAGGACAACGCGCGGGCACTTCTGGCGATCAAAACCTTCTGCTACCGCGTCAAGCGCTACATCGGCGCCTACATGGCGGTGCTTGGCGGCGCGGACGCGATCATCTTCACCGCAGGTATCGGCGAAAAGGGCAAGGCAGAGCGGGCCCGGTGCCTGCAGGGGCTCGAGAAGCTCGGCATCGCCATCGACCCGATCCAGAACGACAGGTGCGGGGTCGACGCCGAAACGCCCGTCTTCGACATCGGTGCGCGCCATTCATCCGTACAGATACTCGTCGTCGCCACGGACGAAGAGCTCATGATCGCGCGGCAGTGCGCCCTTGCGCTCGATTACAAGAAGTCTGTCAGGCAGGACATTCTCTCAACCGACCGGCGTCCCATCCGCATATCGGTCTCTGTCCGCCACGTGCACCTGTGCGCCGCCGACGTCGAGTCCCTCTTCGGAAAAGGGTACAGGCTCTCGGAGAAATCCCGGCTCTACATAGACAGCGAGTACGCCGCAAAGGAGACCGTGAGCCTCATCGGGCCGCGCGGCAGGGTGGACGACGTCAGGATCATCGGCCCCGAACGCGCCAGGTCGCAGGTTGAGATAGCGCGCACCGAGGAGTTCAAGCTGGGCATCGACGCACCGGTCCGTGAATCGGGAGACCTCAAGGGCACGCCCGGCATCATACTGGAGGGGCCGGCGGGAAGGGTGACGCTGCATGAAGGGGTGATCTGCGCCATGCGGCACATCCACATGACCCCCGAGGACGCGGAGAGTTTCGGCGTGAAGGACCGGGATGTCGTCATGGTGAAGATACAGGGAGAGCGCGAGCTCATCTTCGGGGACGTGCTGGTGCGCGTGAAGCCGTCGTATAAACTCGAGATGCACATCGATACCGACGAGGCGAACGCTGCTGAGCTCCCTCCTGTTTCGGAAGGCTTCCTGGTGAGGATCGAGTCAAGAAGCTGCACCATGTAATCATGATCGGCCGGCCCGTGAGCATGATCAGATCACACTGCCCTTTTCTTAGCCAGGGCGCGCCAGTTCTTATATTCATTTATGAACCAGAGCCTGCGGGCATCCTCTCGGGAATTTACGTCATTCAGGGAACAGAACCGGCCGGCCATTAAAATGATTTTGACAATCACTGCGACAGTCATCGGGATTACAAGTATCAGCATCTGCTCGTTCATGTTCATGACCTCTCTCCCGGCTGATCCCCGCGAATAACGCCCTGGATCGGCATTATTCACGATCTGTGACGCCAGGCTCTCGGATCCAACCCTCTTCCTGAAACGGCCCGCATAACATATCCTTTCTTGCCGACAGGGCCAGAACAGGCCTGCATGCATCGGTATAAAATATATAGGCATCCTAAAATAATCAAGCATGTGCGGAAAAAAATCCTTGATCGCTACTATAGTACCGCCGATGGCATCGGCCTCAGGTTCCGCGGTTTCGTGAGGCTGCATCTGAACTCCGTATTCCCGGTCTGCACGGGAATGTTCTACGATTACCTGTATGGCATGCGAGGCTACGGCATCGGAAAGCTCCTGACACACGGCACATACTGCGCCTGCGCAAAAACCGCGGATTCAAGGCTTTTACTAAAAAAAGGCGCGCCCGCATCGCAGGCAATCCAATATCGTCTTTGGCGGCATGGTTCACATCCCTGATGCAATCATCGAGCTGTTACGCCTTGTGGCAAAATAATATCCATCTACGTGTTTTCCCCGATGTCAAAAGGGCGATTTTTTATATTAAATGAATCAATGCATGTAGATTTGAAAAAAATAATTTTTAATCTAACAGTTTTATAAGGAGAACGCTATGAATTTAAAGATCAAAACGAAGTTTACCGCGGCTGTGCTGGGCCTGGCATGTTCGCTCTTTGCCTTCATCGGCTGCGATGACAGCGGTGGCGGCGGTGGAGGCGGCGGGTCGGTTTTTCCGGTGGCTGCCGCTCCCGATGCGCCGGCAGTTACCGTGGGCGACGGGCAGCTTTCATTGACCTGGGACCCGGTCGATGACGCCGACACCTATGAGGTGTGGTATGCGGAAAATTCCGTTTCAACCGATGACGCCGTTCTGGCGGACGACAATATAACTGACACTGAATACCTGATCGAGGGCCTTACCAACGGAACGACCTACTCAATATGGCTCAAGGCGGTGAATATTTCAGGAACCAGCGATTTTGGCGCAATGGCCACGGGCATTCCCAACGTGGCACCCGATGCGCCCGGCAAGCCCTCCTGTGCCGCGGGCGACGAACAGATCTCGGTGACCTGGAGTGCGGTCGATGGCGCCGCTTCCTATGAAGTGTGGTACAATAAGCTCTCTACTTCTGAAGATCCCGAAGACGCGACCCTGGCTGACGACGAGGTGGCAGGCGCCGAATACACGATCACGGGCCTCGACAACGGTTTTTCATATCTGGTGTGGCTCAGGGCGAAAAATTCAGCCGGTGTCAGCGGCTACAGCCCTGTCAGCGACGAGTGCGTTCCCGTGCCGGCACCCTCAGCGCCAGGAAAGCCTACTATCCTTGAGGGCGACACAGAGCTTTCATTGACCTGGACAGGGGTCGACTGGGCCACTTATTATGAAGTGTGGTACGCAGAGAATTCAGATTCGACCGATGACGCGGTTCTGGCGGACGACAATGTGACCGGCGCGAGCTATGTGCTCGAGGGCCTGACCAACGGCACCACCTATTACGTGTGGCTCAAGGCGGGAAACAGTGCCGGATGCAGCGACTTCGGTCCCGGCGACAGCGGAACGCCCGATGTCACGCAATTTACCGTGACCTACTATGCTGGCGATGGCAATACCCTGGGCACGGTTCCCGTGGATACGTCGACCTATGTGGCGGATGCAGAGGTGACCGTAAAGACCAACAGCGGCAATCTTGTGGGCGCGGTCATCCAGGACGGTATAAGTCAGAGGTTCGCGAGCTGGAACACTCTGGCCAACGGCACGGGTACGTCTTATGCTCCGGGCGCAAAATTCAACATCACCGAAGACGTTTCGCTCTACGCCATTTACACCGACACTGCGACCGTTGTCGCCAAGGTCGGGCCTTCGGGCGGCATTGTCTTTTACGACGCGGGAAGCGCGCAATCCTGGGGCAGATACCTCGAAGCGTGCAGCAGCGATCTCGGAAGGCTGACCTGGGGAACGAACGGCGTTGATACCGGTGCCGACGGTTCGGCGATAGGGACCGGCGAGCTGAACACTGCCGAAATTATCGCGGACGATTCCGCTACCGGTAACGCGGCGAACGCCTGCAACAATCTGACCATAACCTATAATTCAACGCTTTTTGAAGACTGGTTCCTGCCCTCGGTGAACGAGATGGCGCAAGTGTACAGCGTGTTGAATACCGCGGGTATCAGCCGTCTGAACACCGGTTTTGGTTACTGGACTTCAACCGAATTTTCTGTGGATGTTCCCTACGATTACAATGTAAGGTGGGGCTTTTCTGAACATAACTATGAGAAAAACACCGATATGTGCCTCACCTGTCCGGTCAGGGCTTTTTAATAGCCGCCGGCGTTCTTGTGCGGACAGAGCAGGCGTGCCCCGTGAAACCGGGGCGCGCCTTTTTTCCGTGTGCGCCCTGCGGGAGCGTTACCGGGTCCTCGTAATTCGTAAGCCCGGCGGCCCGATGAACGTCTCAATAGAACAGCACGCGATTGTTGTCTGTATCGGCAACATAGACCCTGCCGGAATACACTGCAACACTACCGGGATAATATAAACTGCCAGCGCTGATACCGCCGTTATTGGCCGTATCTGTGGTAAAGTTTCCACCCTGGCCGTAGACCAGTGTGGCCGTCGTACTGGTGCCGGAATAAAAGAGCAGACGACTGTTGTGGTGGTCGGCAATATATACCCCGTCGGAATCCACTGCCACGCCAGTGGGACATCTTAAACTGTCTGCGCTTATCCCGCCGTTGTTTCCAGTATTGGTTGTAAAACTGCCCCCCTGGCCGTAGACGCGCGTGGCAGTGGTACTGGTCCCTTCAAAATACAGCACACGCATGTTGCTCATATCCGCGACATATATTCCGCCGGAGCCGACTGCGATGCTGCGGGGATAATATAAACTACTGGCGCTTACCCCGCCGTTGTTTCCAGTATTGGTTGTAAAACTGCCCCCCTGGCCGTAGACGCGCGTGGCAGTGGTGCTGGTCCCGGCGTAATAGAGTACGCGGCAGTTGCAGCAATCAACAATATAGACCCCGCCGGAATCCACAGCCACGCCGGAAGGATAATATAAACTGTCTGCGCTGATGCCGCCGTTATTGGCAGTACCGGAGGTAAAACTGTTCCCCTGGCCGTAGACGCGCGTGGCAGTGGTACTGGTCCCTGAATAATAAAGCACGCGATGGTTGGTGGTATCCGCAATATAAACACCGCCGGAGTCTACGGCAACGCTCGGAGACATTTCCGTGTTAAGGTATAAACTGTCTGCGCTTATACCGCCGTTATTGTCAGTACCGGAGGTAAAACTGCCACCCTGTCCGTAGACTCTCGTGGCCGTGGTGCTGCTTCCTTCAAAATACAGCACGCGGTGGTTGTTTATATCGGCGACATAGACCCCGTCGGAATCCGCAACCACGCAGCCGGGCCTGGATAAACTGTCTGCGCTTATGCCGCCGTTATTGGCCGTACCGGAGGTAAAACTGCCACCCTGTCCGTAGACGCGCGTGGCAGTGGCAGGATTATTTTCAACTCCGGTTCCGGATTCGGAGTCGTCGCAGCCGGTTATGCATAAGAGAACAAGAATAATTGAGGCAGAAATACTTAATCGTTTTATCATGATAATACGCTCCTTTGTTGAAACCTGCTATAGATTTCCCCCTGAATCAACCGCTATGCCCACGGATCATTTATACTATCTGCTTTGCCCCCTGGCCGTAGCCCGTTTCACTGGGTAGAAAATTTTTAAAAAGCCCGGACAGCCCGAACCCGGCCCGCACTTGCCTTAACGAATTGGATCTGGGTGCCGGTGCCTCCCGATACCGATGTCGATTGATATGCCGTTTTAGCCCGGATAATTCCCGTACTCTGGTCTGCGGTCGCGGCAATGATCAACGCAGAGGCAATCAGTATTATTCCCGGTAATCCGGCGCAGTGTTAAATAATGCTTCTCCATGCTTCCCCGGATTGATGAATCTTCATACAAGTCATGATAGGTCTGCCGGGACTGGCCGTCAACGGCCCCATCATGAACTGTGCGTATAACGTAATAAACTGTGCGTCAGGACCGTTTTTTCAGGCTGCTTCAGTCCGGGGATTTCAGCGGGTAGGTGAAATAAATCATGAACAGGCATCATCTCCGCTTGTTAAAATGTTGACTCGTGCACCTGTTTTATCGGAGATTTCATCCATGGCTATCGGTTTACTGAAAAAGACACTATATGCGGCAACATTCTTTCTGTGCTTTTCTTCCCTGCTGTCGTGCAGAGCCGGAGGCCTGCCTGAAAACGGGCAGTCAGCCGTAAAGGGTGCGGTAAAAATCAGCGCCGCACCTCCGCCGGGCGGCCGGATGAAACTCGACGGCGAGTGGGAATTCTACTGGAACCGCCTACTCGAACCGCATGATTTCGAAACACAATCCGTGCATGATCCCGCGGAATATATGGAAGTGCCCGGGTCATGGAAGGGACGCAGAGTCAATAGCGTTGAACTGCCGGGCGAGGGTTACGCGACATACCGTCTGACGATACTGAATGAAGACCGGAAATCCGTCCCGCAGAAGATCAGCTCTCTCGCGGTTCACGGCATATATTCGGCATACAGGCTCTGGGTCAACGGCGTCGAGCTGTCGCAAAGCAGCATAGTGGACAAGTCGCAAAATGCCCGCGAACAGTACACCTTCGTGTACCATACCAGGACAATACCTTTCCAGCTCAGGGATGGAACGAACGAGATCGTGATACAGGTCCTTAACTATCATATCGAGTCCGGCGGCATTGGAACCGCACCGGTCCTAGGTGACGGGGAGACCGAACTGCGCAATCAGACCCACAGCAACATCGCCAACATGATCGTGGTGAGCCTGTCGCTTTTCGTTTCCGTTTACAACATCCTGGTGTTTCTGTACAACAGGAAAGACCGGGCAGCGCTGTACCTCGGGCTTTTCTGCCTAGTATGGACTGTCAACATGTTCAATCTGCTTACGCCGGTTATAAACGATTATTTTGCAGATAAAAGAATTCCCTACCAGCTTGATGTAATCACCATAATACTGATCGGGCCGCTTTACCTCATGGCCATACAGGCGCTCTACCCCGAGGATGTTCTGCCGGGTATTTTTACCCCTGTTTTGCGCTTTACGAAGGCCGCGGCTGCACTCTGCGTTGTGCTTGTGCTCTTTTCCGGATTCAAGACATCGGAAAAAATAATCAGAATATATTATTACTTCAGCATCGCGGGCATGGTATATTTCGTCTGGGTTTTCTTCAGGATACTTTATAACCGCAGGAACGAGGCTCTGCTTTTTTTTATCGGCTTCTTTTCTTTTTTTGTCGTGTCAATAAACGATATACTCTGCACGCTGCAGGTGATCAACACGGCGTTTGTTTTTCAGTACGGGATGCTGGTATTCTGTTTTACCACATCGCTGGTTGTTTTACGTAGGTTCGCCCTGGCCCTGCGGAAGGTGGACGATCTTACCGTGGTGCTGGAGGAAAAGAACCTGGCCCTTGTCAAGCTCGACCGGCTGAAAGACGAATTCCTGGCCAACACCTCACATGAACTGCGGACGCCCCTTCACGGGATGATCGGCCTCTCCGAATCAATGATACATGGCGCTGCAGGGGACCTTCCGGGGAAAGCGGTTGAGAACCTTGCTCTTATTGCCTCAAGCGGCTACAGGCTTGCAGGCATGGTAAATGACCTGCTCGACATGGCCAAGATACAGGACGAGAGAATGAGCCTTGACCTCAGGCCTGTCGATCTCTTTTCACTCACCGACATGGTCGTAAAACTTTCTCTTCCGCTGGTCGGAGCAAAACATCTTGAAATAATAAACGAGGTCGAACCCGGCATCCCGCCGGTCATGGCGGATGAGGAACGCATCAGGCAGGTTATGCATAACCTGGTAGGCAACGCCATCAAGTTCAGCAACAGCGGCACCGTCAGGATATCGGCATCGGTTACCGACAGGAACAACGGGAACGGGCTTCGCATGGTAGAGGTGCGCGTTGCCGACACCGGCATAGGCGTCCCGGAGGAGTACAGGGAGGCGATATTCGAACCGTACCGGCAACTCGACGGCGGGGACACTCGACGTTACCCCGGCACCGGCCTCGGGCTCGCCATAGCAAAGAGGATTATTGAACTGCACGATGGATCGATCAGCGCAAGTTCCGGCGGCGACGGTTCCGTGTTCGCGTTCACCCTCCCGGTTTCGCAGACCATGGCAGTGGACGATAGACATGAAGCGGAAAAAAGCATTGATCCTTCCATTCTTTTCAGGGAGGATACGGAAAGCCGGTACGCCTCCCCGGAAACAGACGATGCGGTGTTCGACGGCAACCCCGTGCTGCTGGTAGTGGATGATGACCCGGTTAACGTGCGCATCCTGCAGAATTATCTTGAATCGAAACGATGCGTTGTCAAAACCGCTTTCGACGGCGTGAGCGCGCTCGATATCCTCAGAAACGACGGTTCTATCGATCTTATGCTTCTCGACATCATGATGCCGGGCATCTCGGGCTACGAGGTGTGCAAAAGGGTGCGCATCGACCGTCCGGCGGACGATCTGCCGGTAATAATGCTCACTGCTAAAAACATGATGTCCGATATAAGCGCGGCGTTCGAGGCCGGTGCGAATGATTACATAATGAAACCGTTCCAGGTCACCGAACTTTTTGCACGCATAAAAACCATGATAAAGTTAAAAAATATCCGGCGTTCCGAGGCCGAAAGCATCACGATACAGACCTGGAACAATGTCTACAGCTTGAGGTTCGGCGATATCGTGTATATCACTTCGCACTCGAGGAATATCACCGTGCACACGGTCGGACGCGACATCGAGGCGGCTGTCCGGATGAAGAATATCGTCGACCGTCTTCCCCCGGATACCTTTATGCGTATCCACAAAAGCTATATCGTGAATATAAATTTCATCTATAATCTTCAGCATGTAATTTCCGGGCGGTACAAGGTCAGGCTGAAGGACGAGGATGACACGGACCTCCCGGTCGGGCCTTCATACCTCGAAGACCTGAGGAAAAAACTTCACGGCAGGAATTAGCGCTGAACAGCGGCGCTCCGTACTGCGAGATCATCACTGCGCATCTGCGGCACGAAAACAAATCCCGCGCCTGATCCGTCCGCGCACCGCCAAGCCCGGTTCCAGTTAACCTGAATGTGTATGTATTGGCAAAAAAGCCCCGTATCCGGGGCTTTTTCATGCTCCGATCAACTTATCTTCATCTTCTAGTCATGTTCTAGGTATGTTTATCCGGAAACAAAGCAGAATCTTTTTTACCCGGCCCTTTTCTTCGCCAGGGATTGCCAGTTCTTATATTCATTTATGCACCGGAGCCTGCGGGCATCCTCCCGGGAATTTACGTCATTCAGGGAACAGAACCGGCCGGCCATTAAAATGATTTTGACAATCACTGCGACAGTCATCGGGATTACAAGTATCAGCATCTGCTCGTTCATGTTCATGACCTCTCTCCCGGCCAATCAAGGTGAACAACGCACTGAATCCGCATTATTCACGATCAGTTCCGCCTTATTCCAGCATTCCGCCTTCTCGCTGAAGCGGCCCGCATAACACATTTTTTCACTCGAGCCGGCCCCGGACAGGCATGAATGCATCGCTATAAAATATATAGACATCATAAAAGAATCAAGGAGACGGCGAAAAAATTTTTGATAGCCACTCCTGTTATCCTGAAATTTTCCGAGATTGCCATGGCACGAATAGTCGTGAAGTGGAAATTTTATCTTTCTGTGTCTAATACGGGGGGCATTTTCGTTGACAAAACACTTTTTTTCTTTATACTTACACAAGGGAACCTCCATGAATTACGTTTTGGATATTCCCTGTGGCCGAAGCCTTTTAGCACATCCTGTGCGGCTTCGAGAGCTTGCAGGAAGCAAGCCTTCAAGTTAATCCAGGATGGCTTGAAAAAACTTGCCATTCTGACATCCTGCTCGGCAGGCACAACCATAGGCTAAATCAGCAGGTGATATCATGAAAGTCAATGAAGTTCCCCAGGACGGCAAACGCATGTTAAAAACAGCGATGGTGCAGTATGCCGTTAACGATCAGGGTGAATTCGAACAGGTCCTCTCCAATGGATGGGACCCGGGCTATTATTCCCATATCAATATTCATGATGAATTTCAGGAGCTCGCCCAAAAAGCCAGGGAAAGATTTAAAAAAAACCTGGCATCGCCCCTGGAGTATTTCATGTATCGCGCCATTCATGACCTCGACAGCCTTTCGCAACATATGAAGATGCCCAGGCGCAAAGTGAAAAAACATCTAACGCCGCAGGGTTTCGCGAAGCTGGACGATTCGACGCTTCAAAAGTACGCACTGGTTTTGCTGACCGATGTTGAAACAATCAAAAATTTTACAGGTGAGCCTGCATGAACACGAAAACGATCCATGCTGACTATATTCACTACCAGGGAGGACACTGTGAGTCGGCTTCGGTGTCGTCCCTGGTGAAAAATCACGGTTTTGAACTTTCCGAGCCCATGGCTTTCGGCATTTCGAGCAATATCGGCTTCGCGTTTTTACCCTTTGTCAAGGTCTGGGGAAAACCTCTAATCGCGTACAGGATGTTTCCCCAGACCATAATCAAAGGCGTTCAAAAACGAATGGGTATCGTTTTCTGCCGCAAAACATATAACGATCAACAGGAAGCCATGAATGAACTGGATCGTCTGCTTTCCCTGGGAGTGCCCGTTGGCCTTCAGGTGTCGGTCGCCTATCTTCCCTATTTCCTGGGCGAATTTCAGGTCCCTTTCAATGGCCACATGACGATTATTTACGGGAAGGACGGGGATGAATATCTCGTGAGCGATCCCATCTATGACCACACCACGCGCATAAGCCGTAACGACCTGCAAAAAGCCAGGTTCGCCCAGGGGCCCAATGAACCGCGGGGTTTCATATTCTATCCCGAGCATGTGCCCGAAACCGTAGACTACAGGAAGGCCATACAAAAGGCCGTCAGGCGCTCTGCCACCATGATGCTGCAGCCCATGTTCCCTTACTACGGCATACTAGGAATCAAGTCATTCGCCCGTGCAGTCCGGCGTCTTCAGCATAAAAACGATAAACGCTATGTCAGAACTTTTTTGAGCAATATTTTTTTGTTTCAGGAAGAGATAGGCACGGGCGGCGGCGGTTTCAGGTATATGTATGCCGCTTTTCTACGGGAAGCCTACAATCTGCTGAACATACCCGAACTTCTGGAGGCATCGAAAAAAATGATCGAGGCAGGGGATGCTTGGCGCCGTGCCGCAGCTTTATCGGCCAGATTTATTCAAAAGCGGGAGGACTCCCCTGACTTCGAAAACATGGCGAACATGTACCTCCAGTGCGCCCGTGTCGAAAAAGAAATTTATGTAATGCTGAAAAAAATCAAGTGGAAGTAAACCCATCCGCCCCTGATGGGGTGTGCGCATCGGTCGTCAATAGCTTTTACATACAGTAACGATGTGCTGTCCGTCGGCGGTCATGTTTGCGTGCACCAGTGATCGACCGCTGAACCGCAGAAAGAAAGCGCTTATGGCCAAAGCAGCTGCAGTATCATAATAACCGTAGCCGGAGAGATAGTCGAATTCTTCGGCGCCGGGCAGAGCATGCCTCCACTCGATCCTGTCCGCAGGCGTGGTGAAAATGCCGAATGCCAGCGTGACCGGGCTTCCGGCGGCGCCCTCTATCCATCGCGCCGCCGCTTTCATTTCGGCGAATGTCCTGACATCGATGATTTCGCCCGCTGCTCCGTCCTTTTCGGGTTTCAGGCGCAGCCAGCAGCTTCCTTCGACCATCCTGATATTATGGCAGGACTCATGGTTTTTTGCGCAGCGCTCGTCGAGCGATGCTACCGCTTCGTCGACGCCGCCTACCAGGGCTTCAGTGATATGATTGAGCTCAAAATCAGTCTTTGCGAGCTCCAGCGCCCTTTCAAAGGAGACATTTTTACTCGACAGGGTTATGCTTCTTCCCAGTGTCTTCAGGCTCTGGGCCACGTAAAATGATGCGGTGTTGCTCATGGTGTTGATAAAGTTGAAGGGTTTGGGAAAGGAATTTTTTCTGTATATCTGCTCGAGAACATTTTCCGTGTCGCCGAGGTTGCCGTTCTCCGTTGCCAGGTACACTGCTGCGGAAGGTGAAACCGGACTCGCATGTATGCATTGGTGCACGCCCATCAGGGAGAGCATGATAAATTTATTGATTCTCCTGAAGTAATAATCGGTGTATTTTTTCAGGTCTTCCTTCATCCCATCAATAGTATCAACAGGGTCGCAGATGAAGGCCGATGAAGAATGGACGTACATGGCTCAATTCCTGTATGCTACGATGAATGACGTGCAATTCCCGCCGAAACCGAAAAAGTTCAGCATGTAGTTGCCCGGCCCTGCCGGGCGGTGCTCGGTCAGTGGAATCGCGTTGATTTCTTCGTCGACTTCGGAAAAGCCCGGCGTCGCGGGGAAAAACCCCCTTTCAACCGATGCGGTGATGATAATAAGCTCAACCGCTCCGCAGGCCCCGACGGTGTGGCCCACATACGGTTTTATTCCGCTGAAGGGGGGGAGAATGCCGTTGAAAGCCAGTTTCATGCCGTTAAATTCGGTCAGGTCGTTTACCGGACTGCCCGTGGCATGGGCCTTGATTGCTTCGATATCTCCGCTATGCAGGCCGCAATTGTCCAGCGCGTCGGTGATGGTGTGGGCGATTCCCGATCCATCGGCATTATGGGTGGTCACATTGAAGGGATCACAGGCATTGGACCCGCCGAGGAATATGAAGCCGCCCCCGGGTCCGGGATTCTTGTCAAGGACAACAGCGCCGCACCCTTCTCCCATGATGACGCCGATCCTGTTTTTGTCGAAAGGCCTGTAGACGAAGGGCTCAATAAGTTTCAGTGATTCGAAACCATAAAAACCCAGTTCGTTATACAGGTCGTAGCCGATAACGATTGCCCGGTCAATGCGGCCTGTTCGTATCATCGCAGAAGCATACAAAAGGCAATTCGCGCTCGAGGTGCAGGCCGTGGTTATGGTATAGGAGGGGCCCCTGACGCCGAAACGCTCGGCCACAAGCCCAGCGAGTTTCCCGTACCCGGGAGAACCGGCCTGGTAGTTCTTCGTTTTATCCAGTACCGCCTGGCGATAGGCGCATTCAAACACCGGGATGTCGATGGAGGTTGACCCGAAAAACAGGGCGCATGATTCGATTTCTACAGCAGTGAGGGCCGAATCGTCAAGGGCGCGGGAAACTGTCCTGAATAAAATGTCGTAAAACAGCCTGTCCGGGTCCGAGCTGCCGCTATTTTCATCGCCCGCAATGCGGTAGTAGGGTCTCGCATAATCCATCGAGGCCACCCGTACGGGGATACAGACCGTGGCGCACTCTCCGTTTTTCACCCGGGCAATCACGCCGTCAACGTCATCGCCCAGTGAACAGGTCAACGCCCTTCCGCGGATAAATACATCGTTCACGGCAGGCCTACTCCGGCCTGACAAAGTCGGCGAAGGTGTTGATCGATTTCATTACTTTCCGCAGCGTCTTGCTGTCGGTAATGACCAGGCCGTATTTATCCTGAACGGCGATGGATATCTGCAGGGCGTCGACTGAATCGAGCCCGATGGGAGAATCCGATCCGAAGAGGACGTCGTCGTCGCCGATGTCATCAATACCGATGTCGAGATCGCATTCATCGATGATCAATTGCTTCAATTCATCTTTAAGCTTTTTGTCCGATGATCCTTTCATGTCTTTCCCGCCTGACTTGTATTATACAGCATTGTTGCGAAACATTACATCACTTTTCGTTTCAGCATCATGGCGGTAAGCGCGAGCATAACGCCGGCTGTTCCCGTCAGCAGACAGCATTCCGGAAGGACATCGGCAACTGACCCGTTTCTGAGAATTATGTCGAGAAATCCCTCCATCCCCCAGCCGAGGGGCGAAAATCCGGCCAGTTTCTGCATCATTTCCGGCATTACAAATTTCGGAACCATGATCCCGCCGATAGCGGCCAGTATTATCGTGAGAACGGCCCCGGCTCCGCTGGCCACATGGACGTTTTTTGAAAGCAGCGACAGGAAAAGCCCGTATGAAATGGCGTTGACGCTGACGCATGTGGCGATGATAAACAGACCGGCGTGCGATGAGCCGAGATGGATGCCGTCTCCGCCCAGGAGTGGAACGACATAACGGCCGACGCAGAGCATGGCCGCGACCTGGATCATGCTGATTATGTAGTAGGCGGTGATTTTACCGGCAATAAGACTCCCACCCCCGACGTTAATGCTTCGCAGGCGCTGGATGGTGCCGCTGGCCTTTTCTGTATGAAAGATCGTCGATATGGGGAATACCAGAAAATACATGGAAAAAACGAGCCATGCCGGCACGCTCTGCTGGGTCGCGTTGGGCGTAATTGAATCAGTTTTATTTTTATACACGTAGTCCGTGACTACGACTTCCCCGATCGAGTCAACCAGCGTCTTGGCGTTGAGCCCGATATTTCTCGTTATTTCGGCGTTTTTGGCGAAAAAAATGTCCATCCGCATGCGGGCGAGCTCCATTTCAATCTGGTTTTTCAGAGCCTGATAGGCCATTGCCTGCATCGCCGGATCGCAGAGCATGCTGACCGGCTTCATCGCCGGGCTGCTGTTGAGGTCGTTGACGTAGCGCGAAAAGGTCTTATTCAGAATGATCGCGAACCGGTAATCGCTGTCGATAATGAGCCCGGCAAGTTCGTCGGGCGAAGTCGAGGCATCCAGTTCTTTCAGCGAAAGGTTATTGATCGAGCGCACCCTGTCGATGAAATTCTTTGACCGCGGCCCCCCATCGCTGTTGATTGCGTAAATCCTGATTTTAAACCTCGAATGAGACTGAAAAAGGGCCTGCATTGAAAGGGACATCACCAGAATGAAGACGACGGGCATGACTATGAGCACGAGAAAAGAGGGATAATCACGCGCGATCTCCAGGGCCTCTTTTTTGATTATGTAATAAAAGCGAATCATTGCGGTTCGCCGTCCCTGAGCCTGTCGCTCGTCAGCTTGAGGTAGAGTTCCTCGAGTTTGTTCGCATTGTAGTGTATATTTACCATATCTATGCCGCATTTTTCAAGCAGAGAAACCACTGCAATGAGATTGCTGAAAAGCAGTCCATCACGGTCGATATATATTGAATTTTTCTCGCGAACAACGCCCGTAAGCCCGGCCAGGGGCGCCAACGCTTCTTCATCGGCGTGTTCAATATTGACGACCAGAGCCCTTCCTGCGGAAAGAAGTTTTTCCATTTCGCCTTTCAGGACAATCGACCCGTTATCGATTATTACAATGTCATCGGCTATCTGCTGTATTTCGCTGATATAATGCGATGTGTACAGGATGGTCGTCTTTTGTTCTTCATTTATTTTACGGATCATTTCGAGCATGAACATTCGCGACTGGACATCGACTCCCACGGTTGGTTCGTCGAGATAGAGCATATGCGGGTCGTGAAGAAGCCCGATGGCGAGGTTGAGCCGCCTCTGCATCCCGCCGGACAATCTGCCCGAACGCCTGTTGAGAAATGACTGGAGTGACGCCACTTCGACGGCAAAATCGATCCTTCTCCTGAGCCGCGCCCCCTGCAAGCCGTAAAGCACTCCAAAGTACTCAAGGTTCTCATACGCGGTGAGCAGGGGATAAAAGGCAAGAGTCTGGGGAACGATGCCCGTTATTGATTTGATCCCGTCAGGGTTGGAGTCAAGATCCATTCCTCCGACGTTAACGCGGCCCGCGGTTTTTTTTGAGATGCCGGTGAGTATTGATACAAGCGTGGTTTTACCGGCGCCATTCGGTCCGAGAAGGCCGGTAATTACACCCTTTCGAATGGACAGGTTGACATTGCTGATCGCAACAACGTCATCATATTTCTTGATCAGGTTTTCCAGTTGTATCATGAACGATCTGGTTAACAATTTGATCGAAACTGATATAGTTGGAACTACAACATTAAAATAGTCAAACAATTAATGCATTTATATCGATAATAGCGCGTTGTTTGAATCGTTACTGCCCAAATCCGTTACACGGGAGACAATGAATGGGAGATGTCCCATCACCGCCGCACTGGAAAGGAAATTTCAACCACGACCGACACGAACCACACTAAAGAAAGACAATGACACATCCCTTTTCGTGTATTTCGTGGTTAAACGGCTTCCATTCACGGGCACAAAAAAGGCCGCCTTTCGGCGGCCCTGTATGCTGTGATGCATTGGTTTCTAACGTTTCGAGAACTGGAACCTTTTCCTTGCTTTCTTCTGGCCCGGTTTCTTCCTCTCGACCTTTCTCGCGTCCCTGGTGAGAAAACCGACTTCCCTGAGGAGCTTGGTGTTTCTCTCGTCAACCTGCTGGAGGCACCTGGAAATGGCGAGCTTGACCGCGCCGGCCTGTCCCGACCATCCGCCGCCGTCCACGATGGCGTACACGTCAAATTTATCGAGAACGCCGATATGCTCGAGTGGCTGCCGCACGATCAGCTCGAGCGTCTGCCTCCGGAAATACTCGTTGATCGGCTGTTTGTTTACAATAATATTGCCTGCTCCGGGTTTGAGCCAGACGCGAGCAACCGAGGTCTTGCGGCGTCCTGTTGCGTAATTGTTACCCTTCATGTAATGACTCCTGTGCGCTATGTGCTTATGATTTAAAATTCAATTTTTTCCGGCTTCTGCGACGCATGGGGATGGTCCGGTCCGGCATAGATTTTAAGGTTCTTGATGATCGCTTTCCCCATCTTGGTCCTGGGAAGCATGCCCTTGACTGCATGGTTGATCACGAATTCCGGCTGCTCAGCCATCATCTTGGTGATGCTCACCCACTTCTTTCCGCCGGGATACTGCGAGTGGCTGAAATAATCCTTGTCCTGGGACTTGTTGCCCGTGAGAAGGACTTTTTCGGCGTTGATCACGATCACGTTGTCTCCCATGTCCATGGAGGGGGTGTATTCGGGCTTCTTTTTGCCTCTCAGAATGAGAACGATCTCGCTCGCCAGTCTTCCAAGCACCTTGCCCTCGGCATCGATCAGATACCATTTCTTTGTAATTTCGGATTCCTTTATAGAAAATGTCTTGGCAATGTCTTTCATTTTAATTAATCTCCGCAATATGATAACCGGTTTTTCAGCTTGATTGGGGCCAAAAAGAGTTTCAAAATATTATCGGGCCGCTGTCTGTCAATACATTAATCTGATTTTTTACCGAAATTTGGCATAAAAAAAGTAAATATCACGGATATCCGGCCCCACAATTCCGGGTTTTTATTAGATAGAGAAAACAATTTGACTATTTTTTATGAATCCTCATACTGTTACTGTACTGTCACCGGGATACAACGATGAGACACCGAAAATATCAATCCCCCTGCCTGGCATTGCTTCTGGTTCTGCTGATATCGTGCGCCGGCGCAGATAAAAGGGACAATGCACCGGGCCCCGACTCCTCAAGGGGCAGGGCCGAGGGATGGGCGAAGATTTTCGACGACGACATTGCCCTTGCGCGGGACAGGGCGCTGGACGACGCGCGCAAGAAGCTCGTCGAAAACATCCTCGGCACGACCATATCTGGCAAAAAGATAGTCGAGAACTATCGGCTGGTGTCCTCGATCGTCGAGGCGAGGATTTTCGGCCTGGTGAAAGATGAAAAGATCGTGAAAGATTGGCAGGAAGACTCGCTTTACAAGGTGATACTCGAGGGCACCGTCGAAGCTGCCGCCATAGACGAAATTGTCAAAAAGGCCATCACCGACTATGGCAGGCCCAAATTTCTCGTTCTTATCGAAGAGACAATCGAGGGTAAACAGTCCAGGCCGGGATTCACCGAAACCGAGATCGTGATCCAGAACTTCATGGGAGAGGCGGGCTTCGATTTCGTCGACAACGCAACGGTAAAGGACCTGATGAGCAGGGAAAGCTCCCGCATGAAGCGCGCCCTTTCGGGCGACATGGCGCAGGACGTCCAGGAGCTACTGCTCAACAAAAACGGGGCGGAAGTCGTGATCACCGGGACTGTCACCGTGACCGACCAGTCCAAAATCCTCACCGAATACAACATCAGCAACATGCTGTCCAAATCCGCCATAATAAAGCTCAAGGCCGTGGACGTGTACACGGGATCAGTCCTGGCTGCAGCGAGCAAGCAGGCCGCCGGTCTGCATATCGACGCAGCGACCGCGGCCAAATACGCCATCGAAAACTCGCTCAAGCAGATCACGGGCAAAGAAGAGGACGGCCTGATCAAGACCGGCCCGTTCATAGACACCATCGCGCGAAAGTTCATCGAAGCGACCTCCCGGCGCCAGATCAGCGTCAGCGTCGCCGGGCTCGATTACAACGACATGATGAAATTCAGGAACGCGCTGGCCCAGAGGATCAGGGGGACGCATGAGGTTCTGGCGCGGGGCCAATCCGGGAAATACGCCGTTCTCGACGTGTATTTCGCCGGCAAGTCGTCCCAGTTCGCGGACGAGCTCTCGGCTAAATCTGAAAATTTCGGGTTCGCCATTGAAATTCTTGACAGCTATCCCAACAGGCTGATCATTAAAGCACAGCGCATCAAATAACAAGCGGGAGATCTATTGATGAGAGCGTTCGAAAAAAAATCATTCTTCTTTCTTGCGGTCATATTCGCCGTGTCATGCCAGCTCGAAGTTCCGATCAAGGAAATGGCCAGGGCGAAAAAAACCATCACGAGGGCCTATGAAGTCAAGGCCGACCGGTACGATCCCGAAAACCTCAAAAAGGCCGAAGCGAAGCTTTTCGAAAGCCATGACAACCTGAAAGAAGACAAGGCCGATCCCGCGAAGACCAGCGCAAACGAGGCGTACATGGCCGCCTCCGAAGCGGTCAAGAAGTCCCTCCCTCTTCTCGCCCGCGACACGCTCGAACAGGCCCGCACTATCCATGTTAGGGCCGTCAACTTCAACGCGGAAAAATACGCGCCGGCGGAGCTCGCCGCAGGCGGCGCACTCATTCAGGAAGCGGATTCCCTGAACACCGAAAAGAAATACTGGGATTCATATTTAAAATCCATCGCAGCCATAGACACGCTGAACACGGCCATCAGCGCTGCCGAAGAAGCGGCATCGGCGCTTGAAGTCACGATAGGAAAGCTCAAGGCCGAGCGCGACGACCTCGAACGCCAGGACGCCAGACAGTCGGCGGCGAAAGAGCTGACTTCGGCCGGTACGGCCCTGATCGCAGCCGAGGAAGCGCTCAAGAACGACATGATAAAAGATTCTGAACAGAATGTCGACATCGCAGTTCAATACCTCAAGGCCGCGAAAATCAAGATCGCGGTCCTCGGCGCCAGGGAAAAAATCGCCCTGCTCAGGGGCAGCATAGAGAAGCTGAAAAACGAACGCGGCAGCGACTTCGCGCCCGAGGAAATTAACAGTGCGCTCGGATCGCTCAACGAGGCCGAATCGCTTCTCGACCAGGAGAAGAACGAGGACGCGCTGGTCAAGATTACGGATGCTGAAAACCACTATCTGGCGGCCCTGCTCAAAACCGAAAAGGGGATGGCCGAAGACAGAATAAAAAACGCGGAAGCCCTTCTCCAGAAGGTGCTGACCGCCGACACGAAGATGCTGTACAGACAGGAGACCGATAACTCGGCGGCCCTGATACAGGAAGCGAAAGACCAGTTCGCCGCACAGGCGTACCGGGAATCCTCCGCGAAGGCCGGTGAAGCCGAAAAAATCCTGAACTCCCTGAACTTTTCGGTCGGGCGGGAGTATGGCGCGCAGCCGGTTCAGCCTGATCAGGCCGTTCAGCAGGAGGACAACGTCACCTATTACGTGGTCAGGCTCAATGTAAAGGACCGGGACTGCCTGTGGAAAATAGCCCAGAGGCTGTACAACAACGCCCGCATGTGGCCGGTCATTTACGTGGCCAACAAGGACCAGATAAAGGACCCTGACCTCATTTTCCCCGGTCAGCGTTTCAGGATACCGCCCCTTCCTGAAAGCAAACCCGCGGGCGCTCCCGACGGAGAGAAGAAAGAAGAACCAGCCCCGGAACCGGCCGCAACAAAGCCGGACGACACGCAGACCGCTCCCGCACAGGAAGCAGATCAGGGCGCCGGGACTGAATGACCGTGCGGAACCGGTTTCCTCAGCCCGGTACATTTCCATGATCAAGCGAACGAAAACAGCACTTGCCTGCGTTCTTTTCGCCGCTCTGTCGATCCAGGCGGCCCATTCCCGCGACATCGACGTCGACGCGATATACATCAGCAAGAGCAGCCCCGTCTACAGGGCGCTGCATGAAAAAAAACTTGGAGTATACCAGGAAATAAGCTCGACACTGATCGATTCCGGCGTGGCGCATGCCGTTTGGTCCACGGGAAACGATATCGTCTACGTGAAGGAAGCCGGCCCGGTAAACATCATCTACGTCTACGACAGGAAAAACCTGCGCAGAAAGGAGCTCGGCAGGATCGACGGCACCGTAACATCCGCGCTCATGAGCCAGAGCGGCCGGTACCTTTTCTTGAAACAGCTTACGATTCCGCCATCGGGCGAGCCTGCGAGCAGACGTATCATTATAGCCGCCGCTACCGGCAGAAAGTCCGTATCCCCTTCGTCGTATCCCTTCATGGACTTTTCAATCGTTCCCGGCAGCGACTCGATAATCCGCCACAGCGCCAGCGGCATCACCGAATTCGACCCGGATATTGGAACCGAAAGGACAATCCTCGATTTGTCGGCCTACAGGCCGGTAATCGCCCCGAACGGGGTCACCATCCCGTATTACTCTCCCAACCGGAAGAAGCTGCTCGTCATCAGCGGCTCCGGGGGCGAATACGGGGCGCAGGTTTTTTACCGGGGAAACAAATCGCCGGTAAACGGCATCACTTCGGCGTCGGAAGTGTTCTGGCTCGACAATGAAAGCATAATCTTCCGTGTCGGGTCAATGGGAGATTTCGGCGCCAGGGTGCTGAATGTCAAGACCGGGAGAACCGATGTCATCGCGCGCGGTTCCCTGAACACGAACATCCGCTTTTCACCGCTCCCGAAAATCGTTTCACTGCTGATAAACCAGGTGCTGCATATCTATGACCACAGGACCGGGACACTCATGAACTGCGGCATCGAGGGAGAGGACGCGTCGTTTTCTCCTGACGGGATACGATTCATTACCCTGCTTTCAGGTAAACTTCTCATGACGAGCCTCGACACGCTGAAGGGCAGCGGACATATCCTGAAAAAGAACGCCGCATCATTGACGTCGTTGTACAGGGAAGCCGAAAAAAATCCCCGCATATGGAACAACGAATTCTCACGGGAATACATAAGAAAAAAAATATCAACATACGACAGGCTGTAGAGGCATGCCATGACACTGAACAGACGAGCCAGACAGATATTATCGGTTTTTGCGCAGATCCTGCTCTTTCTCGCCATCATGTGGGGCTATTCCGAATGGAAAGCGCGGGACCTTCTTCCCAAGGGAGCCCCAGCACCGGATTTCTCCCTGGCCGATCTCGACGACAGGACCCATGTTCTGTCGGAGCAGAAGGGATCGAAGGTCCTGCTTTATTTTTTCTCACCCGCGTGCAGGGCCTGCAAGTTCACCTCGGAAAACATTTCCTCTCTTGTCGGGAATGGCAGGCCCGGGTTAAAAGTCTACGCCGTCGCACTGTCCTGGCGGGACACCACGGAACTGAAAAAATACGCAGCTGACAACGAGCTCGGCCTCACGATGCTCCCGGCCGCGCCCGGTATCGGAGAAAAATACAAGATAAGCGCCTACCCCACGATATATATCGTAGACGAAGAAGGAAACATCGAGGAGAGGATCCTCGGCTACACCACGCAGATGGGCCTCAGGCTGCGCCTTCTGTGATCCGGGAAATCGACATGGAAACCACGATCATGACCAGATTCATCAAGCACGCGAAAGGGTACCTGTTCAGGCTCAACAACGGCATCCCCCTGAGAAGGCCGTCGCAGGACCATCAGATACCTGATGGTCCGCTCGATCCAGGCGAGCAGGAGACCCCGGAGCACAGGAACAGGCCGGGCATACACATCGTCCTTTTCATGATAACGCTGGCTACCACCACCTGGGCCGGGGCGACCGGAACCGGTGAGGAGCCGCTCGCGCAATATCTCGCGAGCGGGCTGCCCTATTCGCTCACCCTCCTCGCCATACTGCTCGCGCATGAATTCGGCCACTACTTCGCAGCCAGGAAATTCGGGGTCGCGGCCACGCTGCCGTATTTCATACCCTTCCCCTCCCTCATCGGGACCATGGGCGCGGTTATCAAGACACGGTCTCCCATCCCCGACAGAAGGGCCCTCCTGTACATCGGAGCCATGGGCCCGCTGCCCGGATTCGCGCTCAGCCTTGCCGCGGTGATCTACGGCGTACACTATTCATCGATACAGATGCTCCCTGCTCCGGGAGGAGAGTTTCCGGTTGTCG
>JAKLIV010000043.1 GCA_022709405.1 Spirochaetota bacterium | reverse complement strand
TTCATAGGTATGCGAGAGGGGAAGGAATGAAAGGACCTTGTCGCCCTGATTGAAATTCGGCGTGTCCTTGAGGTCCCTGCATATCGCGGAATTGAAGGTCAGGTGGGTATGCACGGCTCCTTTCGGTGTCCCGGTCGTTCCCGATGTGTACACGATGGTCATGTAATCGGTCATACTCACGGATCTCCAGCGTTGCTCGAACGCCATGCGGTCCTTTGCGAGATACGCTACCCCCATCTTTCTCAAATCGCCGAGAGAGAGGACCCTCTCGTCGGAAGAGATGTAATCCTCCTTCATGACGATGACCTTCTGCAGTTCAGGCATCTGGGGCCACGAGCCAATCACCTTCGAAAGGTTCGATTCATCATTGAGATACAGTATCCTGGCCCCGGAATCGTTGATGATGTACCGCATTTCATTTTCTGACAGGGTCGGATAGATGCACACCGTGATACCGGCGGCGCAGAGTATCGAATAATCGGCCCAAACCCACTCCGGGCAGGTATGGCACATGACCGCACCCCTGTCTCCTTTCTGTAATCCCAGGGAAAGAAGGCCGCATGAAAGCTCCTTCATGATCAGCCAGCCTTCGGCGTAGGTTATGGATTTCACCTGACCCGGCCCGGTTTTCCACTGCTGGAATGGCCAGTGTCCGAACCTCACTGCGTTCCGGTTCATCATAGCGGGCGCAGTCATCTGTTCAATATACCATTTCTCGCGAGCATCCCACATATAAGTCCTCCATATGGAAATTATTCTATGAGCCGATCATAAGTTTTTCAAGATTTTTTTCACCGATACCGGCGCAGCACACGATTATTCGTAGCGCAGCGCTTCAACCGGCTTGAGTCTCGATGCCTGGATTGCGGGCCAGAGCCCGAAGAAAATTCCGACCATAACCGAAAAGACCGTCGACATAATGATCGATACGAAGGTGACGCTCACCGGCCACTGTGCCAGCGTCCCTAGAACCAGGGAAAGCATGCCGCCGGCAGCGATCCCCAGCATTCCCCCGGTCGAGGTGAGCAGAACGGATTCTATGAGAAACTGCAGCAGTATGTCCTTTTTCCGAGCGCCAACCGCTTTTCTGAGTCCGATTTCGCGGGTGCGTTCCTTGACGGTAACCAGCATGATGTTCATGATGCCGATGCCTCCCACGATCAGGGAGATCACCGAAACGATTCCGAGAAGCATGCCGATCGTCTGCGAGGTCTTCGCGACCGCCTCCCGCATTTCTGTCATGTCCCTGATTGAAAAGGAATCCTCATCGTCAGGATCGAGACGGTGGCGGCGTACGATCATCGCCTTGATCGATTTCTTGGCCTGGTCGATGAGCTCCCGCGATCTGACCTGAACGTCGATGGAATCGATGTACGTCTTGCCCATCAGCCGGTACATGCCGGTCGTCACCGGGATCAGCACCGTATCGTCCCTGTCAAAAGGGCCCATCGAGCCCAGTTCGGGAAGAACCGCGGCGACAGTGAAATTCACGCGGTTGATCTTGATCGTTTTCCCGACGGGATTCGCATTGGCGAACAGCTCCCTGGTGACTGTCACGCCGAGGACCGCGGTTTTTTTTCTCATGCCGACATCCCTGTCGGTGAAAAAGCTTCCTGCGATCGGCTTCAGGGACCGGATTTCGGCGTATTCCGGGGTAACACCCGACACGGAAGTGTTCCAGTTCCTGTTCCCGTACACCACCTGCGCCCGGTCGGACACGATCGCCGAAACGCCGCTGATTTCGGGGATAGCGCCCATTTCCTCTGCGTCCTCGAGGGTCAGCCTCGTCACCGTTCCCGATTCAAGGGCCACGCCATGGGTTCTCATCGAACCAGGCCGTACCGATAGAACGTTCGAACCGAGTGAATTGAGCTGGGTCTCGATGGATTCCTGGGCGCCCCTTCCGATGGCCATCATCGTGATAACCGAGGTTACGCCGATAAGAATCCCCAGAATCGAAAGAAACGATCTCATCTTGTGCGATAAAAGGGATGCGATAGCCTGCCGCAGATAGCTCAGGATTTCGGATATATTCGCTCCCGGGTCAGACAGGGAAATATTCGAAGATATCGGGTCTGTGGTTTTTTTCTTTTTGTTCGTGCGCCTGTCGGAAATTATTTTCCCGTCGCGCATCGTGATTATGCGGTCAGCCTGTTCGGCAATGTCGCTTTCATGGGTCACCATGATTATGGTCGTGCCGGCTGCGTTCAGGCTTTTCAGAAGAGAGAGGATTTCATGTTCATTTTTCGTGTCGAGGTTTCCCGTTGGCTCATCTGCGAATAAAATGTACGGATCGTTGATCATCGAGCGCGCGATCGCCACACGCTGCTGCTCGCCTCCCGACAGCTCGGAGGGATTGTGCTTCATGCGGTGGCCGAGCCCCACCTCGTCGATCTTCTGCGCGGCCCGTCTTTTGCCTTCGGAAGTGAACCCTGAATAAAGAAGCGGCAGCTCCGTGTTTTCGAGTACAGACATCCGGGGCAGCAGATGAAACTGCTGAAACACGAAACCTGCGACGCGGTTGCGAAGCCTGGAAAGCTCGTCGTCCGAGAACGTCGATGTCTCCTTTCCCATGAGCCGGTATGAACCGGAGTCGGGCCTGTCAAGAAATCCGAGGATGTTCAGCAGGGTGGATTTCCCCGACCCTGAATGTCCCATGATAGCGACGAATTCCCCGGCCTCTATGCTTAGAGTAAGGTTATCGACCGCCTGCACTGAAACGCTTCCCATTGCGTATACGCGGGAAATACCGGACAGTTCTATCAGGGGCGGCATCACTTTTTCTTCCCGGGCCGTTTCGGCAAGAAGGGGCTGTCGAGATTCTTGCTGGCGGGGATCACCAGGTTGTCAGACGCCATGCACACGCTGTCTCCCGAAGACAAACCCGAAACAATTTCGATGATCGAATCATCCGTGATGCCGGTCGTCACCTGCCGGGCCATCCTGCGGCCGGTTTTTTCGTCGACAACCGTCACAAGCGAACGGCCGTTTTCTCTGCTCACCGCAGACAAGGGTAGGGTCATGACGTTTTTCTTTTCGGTCTGGATGATGCTGATGTCCGCGGTCATCCCCGACCTGAACACATCCGGGACCCTTTCGGGGATGATGTCGACTTCATAGGTCGTGACATTGTTCACCACGGTCGATTCATACGATATATGCGCGACGCTGCCGGTCGCGATCACTTCAGGGTATGCATCGAGGCTCACCCGCGCCCGCTGGCCGGAGCGGATTTTCCCAATGTCGGTCTCGTCAACGACCGCACGGACGATAAGCCTGTCGGACACGACAAGTATCACGGAGCTCGACGTCACCGACTGGCCCGGCTCGATATCCCTCACGATAATGGTGCCGGCGATCGGGGAAAGAAGCGGGATCGGTTTGTAGGTCTCCTCCCAGTACTTCACCGAATCCTTTCCCTGCGCGCGCGCCGCGTCTATCAGCGCAGCCCGTTCTTCCGAGCTCATCCACGCGACGATCTGCCCTGCGCGGACGTTGTAACCCTCGTCAACCAGTATCTTTTCAACCCGGCCGCTTATGGCGGGCTTGATCTCGAGCCTGTTCCTGGGCTCTACGGTCCCATTGCATGAAATTACCAATGATATATCGCCGCGGCTCGGCTTTAGCGGGAGACAGGCCGCTTCGCCTTCCCTGTTCTGTGATTTGTTGAAGAAGTAAATACCGATGATTGCGGCAGCCGCAAAAAGCAGCATAACGATAATTATAATAACCTTTCTACTTTTCATGGGACAGCATTCCTCCCCTGGCCTGGATCCATTCCGCCTCCGCGTTCATTGCGCCGACCCTGGATGTCAGCTGGCTTTTCATGGCGTTCACCAGATCGTCCTCGATGATGGTCCAGTTGTTGAACGTGATCTGGCCGATTGAATACTGGGCCTCCGCTATTCTGGACCGCTCCCGGGTGGCATCGAGAAACTGCTCGGCGACATCCTTCTGATCGAGCGCCCCCTGGAGCCCAGACCATTTTTCTTCAAGGGTATACAGAACGTCGAGCCTTGTCTGCCTGAGATCAGCCTCGGCAACGCGCACCTCCGAATCGGCCTTCCTTGCGCCGTGGAAGCGCTCGCCCCCGTCGGTAAGCGGATAGCTCATCTCGATCCCGGTTTCCCAGTTTTTGCCGGCGACCCCGGCGGATGACTTGCTCCTGCCTGCGTTGAAATATCCGTATACCGAAGGAAAGAACGAAAGCTTCGACGCCAGGGCCCCGCTCGCCGCCGCGTTCTTCAACTCGATCATCTGCATCAGCAGCGGTGAGTTTCTGGAAATATCATCGAAATCAGGCCTGTTCCTGCATTCATCAACGACAAACATATCTCCCTCTGCAGTGAGCCCTTCAAACGCATTCTGCCCCATGAGCGCCGCGAGCCGGCGCCTGGCAAGCGAGATTTCACGCAGCGCTTCAGAAAGATCGGCGTTCGCCTTCGCCAGGCTCGCTCCCGAACTCAGGAGCGCTCCCCGATGCTCCCTTCCCGCTTCATACCTGAGCTTCACCAGATCGTAGTTTTCCTTTCTGCGTTGCGAAATTTTTCGGTATATTGAAATGCTTTCCTGGGCCGACATCAGGCGCACGAACGCATTGCGCAGCGAAAGCCGGACCTCGGACTCCGAAACCATGTACTGGTAAAGAGCCGCATCCGCCCTGTTTTTCGAGCTTTTTATGTCATAATATGATTTAAGGCCGTCGAAGAGCAGCTGTTTCGTCCCCATTGAAAAAGATGCGTCCTTGCTCTCGTTTCCGTTTGTTGCGCCCTGGCCCCCGTTCACGCTCACGCTCGACCGGGGAAGAACAGGAGCCACCGCAGATGCGACATCGGTTTTCTTCTGGAAAACATTCTCCCTGGCTGCGGCTATTGACGGATTTTTTTCCAGCGCAGCGGCCACGCATTCTTTCCATGTCATGGCCTGGATCTTCACGGCGAAAATCTGCGGGATTAAAAGAAACACGATGAGGAAGATGTTACGCTTATACTCCATACCATGTGGCGCCGGAATTTCTGAGGGTCTGTGCATATCAATATAATAGACCTTGATTCATGGCATCAAGTTCCATTTTTATTCAATAATCGGGCCCATGCAAGACAAATAACCCGGTTGGTAAAATTTTCTTGATTTATATCGCGGATTCATTTCAGTATTGCGTGAATGAAATCTCTATCCACGGGGAGGTATGCGCGTGGCCCATGCAAAGATCGGAATAATCGGAGGCACCGGCCTTTATGAGATGGACGGTGTCAAGGTGATAGACGAGGTACAGGTCGATACTCCCTGGGGGAAGCCGTCGGATTCGGTGACCATAGCTGAAATTGAAAACAGGAAAGTTGCATTCCTCGCCAGGCACGGGAAAGGGCACCGGTTCCTTCCGAATGAAGTGAACAACCGCGCGAACATCGCGGCCCTGAAGATGATCGGCGTGGAGGAAATCATCGCCATATCCGCCTCAGGAAGCCTGAAAGAGGAAATCCGGCCGCTCGATTTCGTCCTGCCCGACCAGATCATCGACAGGACCTGGACCCGGCCGAGCACATTTTTCGGCGACGGGGTCGCGGCCCATATCGGCTTCGCGGAGCCGTTCTGCCCCCGATTGCATTCGCAGATAAAACCGGCAGCGGACATGACAGGCATAAAGATGCACACTGGCCAGACCCTTCTGTGCATGGAGGGCCCGGCATTCTCGACAAAGGCCGAAAGCAACATGTACCGGTCGTGGGGGTGCGGGGTCATCAACATGAGCACGGTCCAGGAGGCTAAACTTGCGCGCGAGGCCGAGATATGCTACGCGGTCATCTGCATGAGCACCGACTATGACTGCTGGCACGAAGTCGAGGAGCACGTCACGATCGATATGGTGATACAGAACCTCAGGACAAATTCCGAGCACGCCCGTAATCTCCTGAAAAACCTGATCAGGTCCATGGACGGGGAGCGTTCCTGCGCTTGCCGCGAGGCCTCGAAATATGCGGTCATCACCGCGCCGGAAAAGAGAAACCCCGAGCAGGTAAGAAAGCTCAGGGCAATACTGCCGGATTACTTCTAGAGATGCTCGTACATGTAGCGCTTGAGAATCGCGCGGGCCGCTTCGGACATCTCGACGAACTTCATTGTGTAATAGAAAATATTGCCTTCCTCGATCGTCTTGTTGGCGATGATTCTCGCCGTGATGATGAATTTGAAATCCATCGCATCGAAAGAGATGATATAGCTGTGATTGTAGTCGAACCTGCTTCCCGCCCTGATCACCGCTTCGAAGTCGTTTATTTTAAAAAGTGTGCCCGGCACTTCCTCCTGCTCATCGAGCGGGCCCGGGTCTGCTTTCCTGATGGTGATTGGGATGATGGTCTCGAGAAATGGATGCCTGAATTCCTTGTCCCTGGTGAAGGATTCGGGCATGGAGATCGTCAGGATATTATTATTGAGCCCCATGGTTTTTGACGTAAAGATATATTCAGCGTCGCCGATGCGCCATATGTAGGCGGTCACCTGCTGCTCGAAGCCGAGACCCTTCAGCTCTTTCTGTATCCTGAACAGTTTGATGGAAAGGGAATCCGCCGTCCTGGTCACGATCTTGCCCAGGTAAACGGTCCCGTCCATGGTGGTGAAATACATTAGCTGGTTGATTTCAACCTGGTTCATTGATTCAAGGGGCTTTTTGTAAAGCGCCGGACTGTACACCCTCTCGTAGGTTATGGTTATGTCCTTGCAGATCTCGGAGAGGGATTCCATGCTCTCTCCCTTCTTTTTTAAAAACCGTAAAAACTGGCCGATCGCCTGTTCAAACAGCGCCGAATTCTCCAACAGCTGGTTGGGGTTTGAAAGGTTCAGGGTCCTGATCAGGTTGTTTATCAGCTTGATCTGAAAATTCGACAGTCCCAGGCGCTTCATCTTGAACAGGAAAAGGGACTCGTCCTGTATTTTTTTGTTTTTAAGAAACTGGTTGTATCTCAGAAGCGCGTAAACGCCGGCCATGAACAATATGAACACCAGCACCATGATGATCTCGGGCGCCGAGGCCTTGATCCAGTAAAAACCGAATACCGTTGGTACTCCCATAGCTACCTTCCTGCACGTTCAGCCATATGCCATATACTACAGTGTACCTTGAAGAATTAATCAAGTCAAAATAAATGCGCCAAAAACGTTATGTGCATGGAATCAGACGAAATGGCCTTGAACAATATTCATCCCCATGATACCATCGTCCGCATGGTTCACCCATCCCGGATATACGAACTCAATTCTCTGCCCGAAGGAAAAGGCCCTGTCCTCTGCTGGATGAGCAGGGACCAGCGCGCGCGCGACAACTGGGCCCTTCTTTTCGCCGCGTTGCGCGCCGCCGAAAAGGGCTCGCAGGTGCACGCCGCATTCTGTTTATCGCCCGGATATCCCGGCGCGACGATGCGGCATTACGACTTCATGATCCGCGGGCTTGTCGAACTTGAATCCGACCTGAAAAAAACCGGCATCCCGTTCACCGCGCTTCTGGGCGACCCGCAAACGGTCATACCTGCATTCGCGGAGTCTATATGCGCGGGACTCATCGTCACCGATTTCGACCCGCTGAAAATCAAAAGATCGTGGCGCGCCGCAGTAGCGTCCGCAGTGAATGTCCGGTGCGTCGAAATCGACGCGCACAATATCGTCCCCTGTCGTATCGTGTCGCAGAAGGCCGAATACGGCGCATACACCATCCGGCCAAAAATTCACCGGCTGCTCCATGAATATCTTCATCCGTTTCCTGAAATACGAAGCGTCAGGCAGGATCCGGATTTCGCCGTCAACGACTGGAACAGGATCAGGGCCGGAATCACGGCAGACCCGACAGTACAACCCGTCAGCGGCGTCATGCCCGGAGAAAAAGCGGCCATGGATGCGCTCGATGATTTCATCATGAACCGGCTCGAGAGGTACCACAAGGAGGCCAACGATCCCAACAAAGACGCCGTTTCCGGCCTCTCGCCGTATCTGCATTTCGGCCACATATCGGCTCAACGCGTCGCCCTCGCAGTCCGCGAATCGGACGCGCCGCAGCAGGCCAAAGACGCTTTTCTCGAAGAACTCATCGTACGAAGGGAGCTGTCAGACAATTTCTGCCTGTATAATGACCGGTATGATTCATTCGACGGATTCCCGCAATGGGCCAGGCAGACACATGAAATCCACCGGGGCGACCGCCGCGAGCACCTTTATTCGATTGAAGAGCTTGAAAATTCGCTCACCCATGACGATCTCTGGAACGCGGCCCAGCGGCAGATGGTCAGTACCGGGGTCATGCACGGGTATATGCGCATGTACTGGGCGAAGAAGCTGCTCGAATGGACTGATTCACCCGAAACGGCTCTGGAATACGGGCTGTACCTCAATGACCGCTACGAGCTCGACGGCCGCGACCCGAACGGGTACGCAGGCCTGGCCTGGTCAATCGGCGGCGTCCACGACCGGGCCTGGCCCGAACGCAGGATTTTCGGGAAAGTTCGTTACATGAACGAGAAAGGGTGCGCCCGGAAGTTCGATGTCAGGGCCTATATCGACCGGTATAGATAAAATCGAATCCGTATATTTAATTGACATTCCGGTAAACCAATATGCATGATGAAGCCATGATAATCGATTTCCACGCACACCTGTTCACGCCCGATGCATGCGCCAGCCGTGAACGCTACTGCGACGACCGGCATTTCGCGCTCCTCAACCGCGACCCGAAATCAAGGATCGTCAGCCACGCGGAGGCGGTTTCGGCCTGCGACAGGGACGGCATCGACTATATGGTATGCATGGGCTTCGCATGGTTTTCTCCCGCCTACTGCGCCGCCCAGAACGAATATTTCGCCCGTATCGGCAGGGAAACCGGCGGCAGGCTGATCCCTTTCGGCTCAGTTCCGCTCGATGACCCCAAAAACGCGGCCTCATGGATGCGCGAGATCAAGTCCATGGGCCTCAAAGGCGTCGGCGAGATCGCATTCTATGCGGACGGAATGACGGCGGACAGCGTCGATTTTCTGGATTCGGTCCTGGGCGAGGCCGGGGCCCTGTCCCTTCCGGTCTGCATCCATGTCAACGAGCCGGTCGGGCACCGTTATTCCGGGAAATACGAACCGGAGCTTCGAACGCTCTATCAGGTAATCGAGAGACACCGGGACGTCACGATGATCCTTTCACACTGGGGCGGAGGCCTTTTTGTCTATGAGCTCATGCCCGAGGTGAAAGAACGGCTGTCGAACTGCTATTACGACACTGCGGCAACGCCCTACCTTTATCGGGAGGAAATCTATTCTGCGGCCTTGAATATTCTGGGAGAAAGGAAAATCCTTTTCGGCAGCGACTATCCCCTGATCGGACCGGGAAAATACGTGAGGGCTATCACCGAAACCGTTTCGGACGCGGGAGCCCGTGCAGGCATCCTTGGCGGCAACGCCGCCAGGATACTCGGGTTGTGACGATATTACATGCTTTCTTTCTGGTCTTTCAGCCTGACCTCGCCGCGCTGCTCCTGAAGCTTGGGGTCTTTCTGGACCATGTCGGAGAATTCCCTGTACTGCTCAACCGTGAAACCATACCGCTGGGTGACCTCCTCGATCTGCTTGTCGTCCATGGTCGGCGTTATCTGCAAGTCGATCTTGACGAAATCCTCCATGGTCATCTCTTTCTTCTTGACGCAAGAAACGGCCAGGGCCGAAACCATTATTAACGTCAGTGCTATTCTTATAATACGCATGATTCCTCCGTTGTTGTTCGATAAGCTGAAGATAATGATAATTTGTATATCAAACACGGCATAATGTCAAGGATTAAATCGACCCGGCTGTTCAGGACTTTTTCAGGATATAACAGTTCCACCCGTCCCTGCTTTCATGGCCGAGCAGAAGAAGCCCGGCGGACGCAAAAATCCCCATCGCCTCATCGTGCCACATGTTGCTGATGCCGCTGACTATCAGGGTGCCCGAATCCCGCACCAGGGACTTTAGCTTCCCGATATTTTCTTTCACTATCCAGGTCAAAAGGTTCGCGACGACCAGGTCATAGCCGTCGCCCGCGGCGAATTCGGCGACCCCGGATGCGAAAAAGCGAATCCTTTCGCAGCCGTTGATGCTCGCATTGTAGCGCGCGTTTTCGACCGCTGCCTCCTCGATATCGATCGCGTCAATAGTACCCACATCCATAATCGCCGCAAGGATCGAAAGCACGCCGGTCCCGGTACCCACGTCCAGAAGCTCAAGCCGGCGCCTTTCATCTTCAGCCATCAGTAAAAGAATCTCTTCCAGCTTGATCAGGCACAGCGAAGTTGTCGGATGCCTGCCGTCGCCGAAAGCGTCCCGCGGGTCAAGGCGGATGACCCTCGAATACTCGCCGGGCGGCCGGTGGTCGGATGTTACCGGAATTATATAGATGGTGTCGTTGACCGGGTAGCCCTGGAAGAACTCGAGCCATCGGTACTTCCAGACTTCATCGCCCATCTTCTGGACCACGTACTGGTCCTCGGAAAAAAAATTCTGCACTTCCCTGATATCGTCAAAAAGAGCCATCAGCACGACCTCTTCTCTGTCCGATTCGCAGGACGATACGCTGCCCGCGCCCAGCGAGAAAAGAGTCTCGGTGAGCCGGTCTTCGTCTTCAGCCCTCGCGGTAATTGATACCTGATACATTGATTAATTCTATTACTGCGCTTGCAAAAGGGAAGCTTTTTTCATATTTTGCATATACTAAGAAATAAATCTTGCCTGGCATCATATTGCAACTATACTTGCCATACTGATCATAAAAGTAAAAAAAAATGAATCACACAATCATAATAATCCCGGTCTACAACAACGCCTCCCTGATAAGAGACGTGGTCGGGCGAATCTCTGCGGTTGAAAACGCCGACATCCTGTTTGTCGACGACGGGTCAGAGGACGACACCTTCGAGCAGATGAAGGATTTCAAGGGAGTCAGGTGCATCAGGCACGAAGAGATTCAGGGCTACGGGAGCGCAGTCCAGTCCGGGCTGAAATACGCCGGCGACATGGGATATTCGACCGCCGTGTTCATCGATCCCCTCTGTAAAAAAGCGCTCGACGACATTCACCTCATGCTCGAAAATCTGGATTACGGCTATGACATGGTCTCGTGCAGCAGGATACTCGAAAACTACGATCATGAATCCATCGACAGGGAAGCGACCTCGCTCGTAAACGAGCTTTCACAGCGAATCAGGGAGCTCACTTCCTACGACATTACCGATCCTTTCACCGGCATCAGGGCCATGAAGCTCGATTCGGTGATGAAAATGGACCTCACCGACGACACCCATGGCCTGCTGCTTCAGATGCTCGTTCAGGGAGCGCATTTCGGTCTGGATATAATAGAAATCCCCGCTGCATCCGAATCACTGCATTTCGGCGAAGAGCTCTCGATGTACGAAGACGGCCTCGGCATGTTCCTGTCGCTGCTTGAAACCGAAAGCTATCTTTATAAAAAGAAATCCGAACCTGACTGATTTCATGAAAATCATTAAATATTGCTCAGTATTGCATAAACAGGCAGGAACAACAATGACCATCGCATATCGCTTCTTACTCATATTGGGAATATCATGCATCGCAACTGTCGAAATCAAAGCAGACGAGCTTCACCTCGCAGCGCGCGACGGCGATATCAGTAAAATCCGCCTGCTCATCAGCCAGGGCGCGGTATTCACCAAGCGCGACCAGGGGGGAAAGACCCCTGAGGAGATCGCCCGCATGTCGGGGAAAAAAGAAGCGGCCGATTTTCTGGGTTCTATCAAAGAAAAAAAATATCCCAGCGGCAGCATATATATCGGCCAGTTCGACCGGATAAAGGAACACGGCTGGGGCGTCTACTCCACGCCGCAGGGGAGCAGGTATACCGGATTTTTCAGAGACGGAAAATTTCACGGCATGGGGCTGTGGGTATACGCCAACGGCGCCAGATACATCGGCGAGTTCAGGGACGGCAGTTTCCATGAAGCGGTCAGGAACGATAAATTGCCCTTCGACGTCGCGGTTCAGCGCGGATATCTGCCGGCGGTTAAGGCTTATCTTGCTTTGGGAGAAGACGTCAACTCTGCCAACAGGGCCGGCCAGAGGCCCCTTCACTTCGCTGCATTCGAGGGGAATGCCGAAATCGCACTGCTGCTGATCGAAAGCGGCGCCATAATCGAGATCGAGGACGACACGAAGCAGCGGCCCATACACTACGCCTCATATACCGGCCATGAGTCGGTCATCATCCTGCTTCTCGAAATGGGGGCGGAGGTGAACTGTAAAAACAAGTTCGGGCTTACGCCCCTGCATTATGCGGTCTATCACGATTCGCTCAATGCGGCGAAAGTGCTGCTGGAGCATGGCGCCAGCGTTTATACGCGCGACGAATACGGTATGACACCCATCAAACATGCCGTCAAGCTCGGCCGACCAAAAGTATTGAAGCTTCTTCAGCAGTACAAATACTGAACGGCCCCGGTGATCATTTACCGAGAAGTACACGTATCGTCCGCCAGAACTCGTTCTCACCGGTATTTCCCTTGAGGTGATCGGATATGGCCTGGCGTATCTGTGGTCCGAAGCTTTCCCAGTATTTTTTTTCCCAGCCAGAGGGCAGTTCCCCGACCTGTTCCTGTGTCATTCTCCCCTTGCTGTAATCGATGAAATGCTCGATCATGGCCAGTAACAATTCCGGGGGAGGAGTGAAAGACTTATTCCTGTCGGGGACCATCTCATTGACAATGGCCTCAATTTCCCTGTCGGTAAAATCGGGCTTGTACTGTCGCGCCAGGGTCGCCACGAGGTTTCTGGCAGTGTTTTTTATCATGGAATCGGTTATCTTCAGTTGCCCGCTGATCTGCGCGGCGGTGGACGCGGCCATGCTGCCGATGCCGGTATCTTTTTTCCGGCTGCGTCCGAGAAGATCGGCAAGCTCCTTCAGCTGGTCCGGGGAAGCCTTATCCATGTAGTCCCGAAGAATCCTTGAAATATCATCTTTCATTTTTACTCCACCGGCTGTCGCACCGGACAACTCCACAATCGCTATGATCGCCACGAATAAAGTACTCTATGATACCTGACATAACAACAAAAAATATGCTTTACTAAAAGGAGAAGTGTTTTATAGTGCTCCACTAAATATCGAACTTTCAGTTTCCGCCGGCTTACTTTCGGGAATACGAGCAAGCAAAATGAAAAAGCTTATCAGGACCCAGAATTGCAGGAATTATCTGGTGATTGAATTTCTGTTCAATGAATTCAATCTGCCTCTGTCGCCCGATATAAACAGACTCGTCAACAAGGCCCTGAAGAAGCATGATTATCCCAACGTCGTTTTCGATCTAAGAAACATAGAATATATCGATTCAATCGGGATCGGCTTTTTCATCACGATAAGAAACATCTTCAGCGAACACAACAAAACGATGTGTCTTGTTTCAGATAACGAAAAAATCATCCAGGTTTTCGACAATATCAACATGAACCGATTCTGCAAAATTTATCGTTCGCATGAAGATGCCGAAAAATGCTTCGAAACCTGCTGAACCCGCTTCCGTTTTATCGCTTGCCGCCGGTCCATTAAGAAATAAAAAGGCTTTTCGTCGAAAAATTCGGCTCTGTCGTTATATTGATTCCGAGCTTTCTCAATCCAGCTTCGTCACCGGGAGTCGGTATATGAGTCATGTGCGTTTCACAGTTTTTAAGTTCCTTCAGCATTCCCATGGCGACCTGGGCTGTGGGATTCGTCGCAGCGCTGATAGTGAGAGCGATAAGAGTCTCCTCCAGATCGAGGCTTACCGTCTTCATTCCCAGAACATCTCTCTTCATCGCGCGAATCGACTCAATGATCTGCGGAGAGAGCAGATGTATGGAGTCCGGTATTGAGGCCAGCGTCTTGATCGCGTTGAGTACAAGGCTTGAAGCCGCGTGTATCAGCGGAGAATTTTTCCCTGTTACGATACGCCCGTCATCGAACTTCAAGGCAGCGCCGCAAAAAATCCCCTCGTTGCCTTTTCCATTCATCGCCTCCTCCGCCGCAGTCCTTGCAGGGACGACCACCGAACGGTCCTCGGGCTTCAGGCCGAGATCCTCCATGAGCAGCTCGACCCTCTGAACTGTCTCTTTCTCAGTGAAACCAAGGGCGTATTCGCATGAATACCTGAAATATCTGCGAATGATCTCCTGTTTTGCAGCAGAACACACTGCGTCATCATCGACTATGCCGAATCCGGCGCGGTTCACCCCCATGTCGGTAGGGGATCTGTAAAGGGAGCTCTTGCCCTCGATCCGCTCCAGGATCCTTTTCAGAACAGGGAAGGATTCGACGTCCCTGTTGTAATTGACCGACTTCTCGTTGTAGGCCTCAAGGTGAAAGGGATCTATCATATTGAAGTCTCCGATATCGGCCGTGGCTGCCTCGTAAGCGACGTTAACCGGATGTTTCAGCGCGATGTTCCAGATCGGGAAGGTTTCGAACTTCGCATAACCGCTTTTTATTCCGCGCAGGTGGTCATGATAGAACTGCGAAAGGCAGGTTGCGAGTTTCCCGCTGCAGGGGCCAGGCCCGGTGACGACCACGATCGGCTTTTCGGTCTCGATGTATTCATTGGCGCCGTAGCCCTGATCGCTCACGATGAGGTCAACATCGGTAGGATATCCCTTGGTATAAGGGTGTGTGTATACCCTGATTCCCTGCCGCTGCAGCTTGTTCCTGAAAATCGCGGCCGAGGGCTGGTTTTCATACCGCGTTATCACCACTGCGGTAATGTTCAGCCCCCAGTCCTTCAGGTCGTCAATGAGTTTCAGTGCATCTGCGTCATAGGTGATTCCGAAATCCGCCCGGACCTTGCGCCTTTCTATATCCCCGGAGTATATGCAGAGAATGATTTCTATCTTGTCCTTCAGCTGCTGGAGCAGCCTCATTTTAACGTTGGGATCATAACCCGGCAGCACCCTGGCGGCATGAAGGTCGTACAGCAGCTTGCCTCCGAATTCGAGATAGAGCTTGTTGTCGAAATGAGTGAGCCGTTCAATGATGCATTGCGTCTGCTCCTGAAGGTATTTTTCGTTATCAAATCCGATTTTCATAACCACCTCTGATGAATTATCAGATTGATACACTCCCGTATATGAAAAAAATCAAGGAAGTTTTTCCAGACAAAAAAAAAGCTGTTTTAATCATGTTTGATCAAAACAGCCCATATTTATACCTGTTACCAGCAGGAAATTAATGCTTTAATAATATGTCAGTTATGGCATAATAAAGTCAAGTAATTAATAATTTAATTTTTTTTAATGCAGGATTTTCAGTTATCCCGATGCTTCTTTAAATCCCTGAATTTTTTTACCAGAAACCACATGAGAGGGTTGAATAAGGCTGGAGCCAGGCGATACGCATGATAGACAAAAACAGCGTGCATCGGAAAAAGTATCAATTTCTTCCTTGCCGCGATTCCTTTCATTATCTTATAAGCCGCTTTGTCCGGATCAAGAATATTCGATGGAAGGCCGCCCGTGTACTTTTCCCTGTCTACATTGACAACCTCGAGATCAGTGTAAAAATTTGTGCCGACAACGCCGGGACAGACCAGCGAGATGTTTATACCATGAAAAACGGCCTCTGACTGCAACGCAGAGGTCAAGCCCACAACCCCGTATTTTGACGCTGTATATGGAATGTTAACCGGAAAAGGGGCCAGTCCCGCCATTGAAGCCACATTGACGATATGACCATGTCCCTGTCTGACCATTTGCCCGTAAGCCAGCGCCGTTCCGTTGATGACACCCATGAGATTCACATCGATCGTCTTTCTCCACTGCTCAATCGAAATATCCTGCATTTCCGCTGAAATTCCAATGCCGGCATTGTTGATATAATAGTCAATACCAGACCACTCTTCAATCACTTGCCGTAAAGCCCGTTCCATTGCGCAATAATCGCTCACATCAAGGCCCATGGCCAATGCAGTGCCGCCGTTTTCTGTTATTATCGAAGCCGTTTCCACGGCGCCTGATGCATTGATGTCCGCAACCGCAACCCTGCAGCCATTGTTGCCGAGACGGATGCACAGCGACCTGCCCATACCCGAAGCTCCGCCGGTTACAAAGGCAACCTTCCCGTTAAATATTTTTCTGAATTTCATCTCCATCGCCCTATGTTTCAAAATTTCTCCGGAAATCATCCGATAGCAGCCTGATCGCTTCGGCAACATCAATTTTTCTGCCGAGCTCTCTTTCAAGCGTTGTCATGGATACAGAGGAAAGACCGCACGGATTGATATATCTGAATCCATCCAGTGAATTGCATACATTCAAAGCCAGGCCATGCATGCTCGCCTGGCCGGTGAGATCGAATCCGACAGAAGCCAGTTTGCGGTCATCGATCCATATTCCGGGCCGCGAACGGTCGAACCAGACCTTTAATCCCCAATGACCGATAATCGAATCTGTGACCATGCCCATCAGTGAATCAATGAAAAAACCCGCTTTTTTGGATTGGACCGGTAAAATAAAATATGCAACCATCTGCCCCTTTTCATGCACAGTGACATCTCCTCCCCTGGAGGCGAACCTGATCTGGTATCCCTTTTTTTCAAGTTCATCCTCGGCAAGCAGGATATTGCCCCGGGACGCCCTTCTGCCGAGAGTAATCACGCCGGGGTCATGTTCAAGAAAAATGACCGCTCCGCCGCTCTTTTTCTGAATCAGCCTCTCTCTCTCCCTTGTCTGCAAGGCAAGGGCCGTATCATAATCGAGCGTTCCGGTAATAATGATGTTTATACTGCTTGTGCTGGGGTTCCGGTCGGGATTCATATCCTTTATATCAGCTGCGGGCGGGCATTAACTCTTCCGGTTTCTGTATAAAAAGGCGTCCACTATCATTCTGGAAAACATCCTGGCAATCCTCTTCCTGTGCCTGAGTACGTCTTCGTCGCTTTTATCAGGATGATTTCTGAAAGTGGCGACCATGCCGACCAGACCTGAAAAGAAAGCCTGTGAATAGAGCCTTACGTCTTCTTTGACGTTCATTTTTTGAAAAATGATATCGAAGGCGTCGAGAAGTTTTCTTTCAAGCGCGATAAGCTTTTCAAACACGACCGAATCAACAGGGCCCTCCAGAAAAAAATGCATCATCATCCTGAAATACTGGTCATTTCTGGTGAAATAGTCGGTGAAGTCGTCGGCTACTTTCTCGATGGAGCCATCCTTCGAGTTGTTAACCGTATTGCTCAGTTTTTCAAAAATATCAATAGTCCCGCGAACAAACGCTTCGATGAACAGTGACTGCTGGTCGGGGAAATAACGGTAGATCGAGGCAGGGGATATGCCCGCCTTCTTGGCAATATCCCGCATATTGACTTTATTGAACGGCTTTGAAACGAATTCCTCTTCAGCCGCATCAATGATGATATTTCTGCGAAGGTCCTTTTCCTGCTTCCGCAATTTTGAAAATGTATTGCTTTCCGACATCTTGATCCTTGTTCCGTGATTATGTGTTTATAAATAATGATGCAGTTTCCGCATAGAAGTCAACAAATAATCTCATTCGGGTATGCTAATTAAACTGTGCCGCACACCTGATAATATAATCATTTTCTAAACAAGCTCATCTAAAATCCCGCCATTAGAAACATGATAAGTTTTTGATGCGTTAAATCCCGATGAATCAGCGTTGTTCTGATGGACCATGGTAAAAATGATCTGGTTTCCTCTCTTCAGCACTTTGATCATGTTTTTTCTTCGTTGTGAATCAAGTTCAGAGAAGATGTCGTCAACCATGATTACCGCTTTTGTTCCTGTCTTGCTTTCAATGAAATCGCATTCGGAAATTTTCAGGCATATGGCGGCCATTCGCCTCTGGCCCTGAGAGGCGTAATTGACGAAATTTATGTTTCTGTGGTTCTTGATGATAAAATCGTCCCTCTGGGGTCCGATCCCGGTAGAGCCGATAATTGAATCCTTATTCCTGATCTCTGAAAGCTTTCGAATTATATAGTCAGGTTCATCGCTGTCGATTGACGACGCATAATGAATATCGGGAGCTTCCAGATCGTCAGAGATTCCTTTATATGAGTTCTTAAATAAATCATTCAATTCAACAAAAAATTTTTTTCGTGCCTTGATGATCCTTGACGAAACAGACGCAAACATATGGTCCCATACATCAAGCTCGCTCATGTCGAGATTCTTTTTTTCTTTGAGAAGCTTTAAAAACCTGTTTCTCGACAGCAGTACTTTCCTGAATTCACTCAGGTCTGAAAGATAATGTGAATTGGTTTTTGATATGACACTGTCGGTAAAACGCCTGCGCAGCTCAGGCATGCCGTTGATGATATTTATATCGAAAGGAGCGAAAACAACAGTGAGAAACTTTCCATAAAACTCCGATATGCTTCTTATCTCGATACCGTCGATTTTAATCCTTTTTCTCAGCTTACCTCCCTGGCATGAGCATCCGACTTCAAAAAGACGGTCCTGGGAATCTTCAATTTCGGACGAGCAATAATAACTTTCAAAACCCCACTGGATCATTTCAATATCAGGAATATTTCTGAATGAACGCATTGTAGAGGTCAAAGAAATGGCTTCAATGATATTGGATTTCCCGACTCCATTGTTGCCAACGATAAACGTTATTTCAGGCGAAAATTCGATGGAAAGATCGCCGTAGTTCCTGAAATTTTTTAAGGTTAATTTTTTTAAATACATTAATCATGAAAGCCTTGTTTGGCGTACAGGCGTCTATTCATTTCCGGATTTTATCTGTATAGGCATTATCACCGAAATGAAATTATCATCATTGTCCGGAATAAGTGACACCGGACTCATCTGACTCGTGATGCCGCATTTCAAGGAGAATGAATCGATTTCCTTCAGCGTTTCAAGAAGAAACTGCGCGTTTATACCTATCGATATTTTTTCGGATCCGGTCATCTCTATCTCGATTTCTTCTTCAGCATGACCCAATTCAGGCGTATTTGCTTCGATATTCATCTTGTTTTTGCCGAAGCTCAATATTATCCTGTTAGCCGGTTCGCGGGAAAAAATCATTACCCTTCTAACCGAATCAAGCAATCTTTTTGTCTCAATCACGGCTTCCAGTGAATGCTCCTTCGGGATTACCTGCTTGTAGTTCGGGAAATGGCCGTCCACAATCCTGGAAATAATTTCAGTTCTCCCGATTTTGAAAAAACACTGATTGTTGCTTACCGAAAACCTGCAGGTACCTGTATTATCAAGGAGCCTGAAAATTTCATGAACCGTTTTCAGAGGGATTATTATCCCATCCCCCAGCTTTATCGTATTGCTGACAGGCCTTGAAATAATTGAAAGCCTTCTTGAATCAGTAGCAACCGACGTTAGCATCCCCTGGGAGTTTATCGAAAAAAACAGACCGTTGAAAACCGGTTTAATAGTATCTGTTGAAGCGGCAAATATCGTTTTTTTGATCATCTCTTTCAGAACAGACTGTTCGAGCTCGATTGAATTTTCCTCAACAATTTCAGGTATCTCGGGATACTCGTCTGCAGAAGTTCCAACCAATGAATAATGGCCCTTGATTTCCTTCGCCTTCGATTTAATGTCAATGAGCATTTTTTCATTCACATTTAAAGTTAGCTCGTCACTCGGCAGCTCTTTGAGTAGTATCGAAAATTTTCTGCCGTTTGCCGTGAAAGATCCTGAAGAATCCGATACTGCGTCAACTCTCGTCCTTACGGCGATTTCGTTGTCCATAGACACAATTTCTATTTCATCTGAAATGACATTGAAAAGGCAGTTTGATAGAATCGTATTGATGTTTTTCGATGAGATGACCGAGTCTGCAATATTTATTGATCTGAGCAGGGAATCTCTATCAACAGAAATTAGCATGTGCAACTCCTTATATCTCTAATTAATAATTATTAATATAATTATATGATAGTGGTAGTAGGCTCGTACTTTATGTTAATAACTCCCTATTTATTCATGAAATCAGGAGTTAGAAAATTATAATAGTGTTGATAAGTATTGTTCTTGTAAAAGAATTTGAGGCGACATAAAAAAAAATTCAAGAAAAAAATTAATATTAACAGATTTAAGAAATATTATAATATTTAATCACAAAATATTATGTCCCTATCAACAGGTTGTCAACAGGATTAAAAAATCAATTTTTCATTTCTGTTATCATTTCTTCAATCTGCTCCTTGAATACAGGATCAGAATTCATGTCGTTTTCAATCTTATTTATAGCGTTGACAACGGTCGAGTGATCCCTGTCGCCGAAATCTTTTCCTATTTCGGTTGTCGTTATGCCGGGGATAAGCCTCCTCGATAGGTACATGGCGATAAAACGAGGCTGGACTATTTTACTGTGCCTGCTTTTCGAAACGATGTCGTCAACGGAAACGTCGAATTTGCCGCTGATGCGCGACAATATCTCGGCGACGGAGATTTTTTTCTCGGTATCGTCGTCGAACAGCTCTTTCAAATGAATTTTAGCCTGGCTCACGGTAAAAGGTTCGTTAAACTGGAACGATACAAGTTTAATTCTGACCAGTGCTGATTCAAGCGCACGTATATTTGATTTAATCCTTCTTGCGATGAAGTTCAGGACTTCGTCAGGTATGTCCAGTCCCTCTCTCTCAGCCTTGTTTCTGAGAATCGCTTCCCTGGTCTCAAGGTTAGGCGGCTGTATGTCGGTGATCATACCCCATTCGAAACGAGATCTCAGCCTGTCTTCAAGGGTCGATAGCTGACGTGGAGGCCTGTCACTTGATATGATAATCTGTTTTTTATTTTCATAAAGAGAATTGAATGTATGAAAAAACTCATTCTGGGTCTCTTCTTTTTTTTCAATGAACTGGATATCGTCTATCAACAGGATATCGACATCCCTGTATTTGATCTTGAAACTCTGGGTGGTGTTTGTCCGTATCGATGATATGAAGTCATTGATAAACTGCTCGCTCGTTACGTACAGAACCTTTAAAAAGGGCTTGTCCTCGAGAACACGGTGGCCGATCGCCTGCATGAGGTGTGTCTTGCCGAGTCCGGTGCCACCGTAAATGAAGAAAGGGTTAATCGCTTTTGCAGGAGACTGGGCGATCGATACTGCCGCCGCATGCGCGAGTTCGTTATTCGGCCCGATAACGAAATTATTGAATGTATAATTTGGATTAAGTGGTGACGTTTTATTCATCATGCTGTAATCAGAGGCTGGCTGAGAATTATTGTTTTGCATACTGTTCTCTGGGATATCTTTCACAAGGTCAGGGATGAATCCGTTTGATGTGATAAATTCAAAGTTGAAGTCCTTGCCCGTAAGCTGTTTGATTTTGGAAAGGAGCTGTGTTGAATACTGTTCACTGATGTGTTTCCTTGCGACATCATCGGATACCTTGATTGTGATTGTATTGCCATTAATTTGCAATGGTTCAGTATCTTTCAACCACATATCATATGATTGCTTGTTTATTTGTGATTGAAACAGATCAAGAACGCTGGTCCAGAGTTCCTTAGGCATAAAATCCCCATTAAATTATCAACAAATGTGGATAACTTTGTGTATAAGTACACTTATGTTCAGTATTATTTGCTAATTATGAATAAAATAGTATTTACCGCTGCCGTATATCATTTCATAGAAAACATCCGTGGGCTTGGTGACATAATAATATAATCCAGCGAAAAAAATTTTTTATATTTCACTGAATTAATGTCATTAAACTACCTGATGAAATTGAATGTTTATCTTCAGTTACTGAAGAATGTATTATGGAACACAATAATACATGAAAGCCGTATTTACAGGATGAATCTTAGCTCTTGCTTGGTTAATAATTAATCCGATTATTTTTTGCAACCAATTAATTCAGCAAATTTTTTATTAATAACAAAAAATAAATAATTATGGATAACCTGTTAATAAGCGGGTATAGTATGTTGATAACCTGTATTCAATGTGAATAATTCAATAATTTTTGTTGATATTCTGTATTTTAAGAATTATAGATTAATCTTTATAAATAAATTACCAGCTGCAATTACCACATTAAAAAATACTGCTGTCCCATGACTTGACAATTATTTCTAAACGCACTATAAAAAAATAGGTATATTAAATTATTTTTATCAATATTTTTCCTGAGCCTGTTGAAGAGATATGTTTCATCCTGATTGAATATGGTATAAAACATATGTTTTCAACAGAAGAAATACAGAGGGCCTATGAAAAGGTCCATGATCTTCTAATTACCCGTCATATAATTCGAACCTATTCCACCAACAAACAGGATATCAGAGACATTGCTCTCGAAGATTCTCAGCTTTCAGAATTCAAGACAGTACTTGAACTGGGGTGCGGGTATGGATTTTTTGTCGAGAAGCTCGCCGGCCGGCTGCATGAAAACGCGGTGATCATGGGTATTGACCTGGTCGAAAAAAACAGAGAGCCTTTTCTGAATTCAGTGTCAGCCTCGGGGTTCAAAGGGGAGTTCATCAGTAATGACGCATCTATAATTAAAAGCATGAAACCCTCGTCTGTCGACATGGTGGTCTGCAGTTATTCGCTGTATTTTTTTTCTCATCTGATTCCTTTCATAGCCCGGATATTGAAAGACAACGGGATATTTATTGCTTTGACCCATAGCAAGCATTCGCTGGAGGAGGCCCTGTCTTTTTTACCTCAATGCATGCAGTCAATAGGATTTGAAATTCCCGGGGAGATGATGATTCAGCGATTGTTTTCTTCTTTTTCATCCGAGAACGGACGAAATAAGCTTGGCCGGAGCTTCGGAGTCGTTGAAAAATTAAAATTCAACAACAGTCTGGTATTTAACCTGGAGAATGTAGACGACTGTATTTACTATCTCGTAAAAAAAAGGGCGCTTATTTATAAAGAGATGGTCGATATCGACAACGATGTGGTAGTGAAGCTCGAATCTCTTCTGGCCCAGAGAATCTATGCTCTTGCCGCATCGCAGGGCAAAATTTCGCTTAATAAAAATGATGCCGTTTTCAGGTGTTCGCAGCCGAAACGGCAGGATGGATAATGAAAAAAAACAGAACATTCTGCGCTTATTGCGGGAGCCGTCTTGTCGTTCAGGATATTGAAGGTAAAAACCGTGATTATTGCGGAAGCTGTCATTCAATATTCTATGAAAATCCTCTTCCGGTCGCCTGCGCCATTGTGGCCAATAAAAAAAGAGAGATTCTCCTGGTTAAAAGGGCAAAGGACCCTTACCGGGACATGTGGTGCCTCCCGATAGGTTTCGCCGAAACGGGTGAAGAGGTGCAGAACGCGGCGCTTCGTGAATTGAAAGAAGAAACGGGAGTCGATGGCTCGATCGTACGGCTTATTGATGTCGATACAGTCGACAATTATTTCTATGGCAGCCTCGCTATCGTCACCTATGAGATTCGGATGACCGGCGGCGTTGTTGCACCGGGCGATGATGCTTCCGATGCCGGTTTTTTTCCGATAAAGGAACTTCCTCCTCTGGCCTGGAGCTCAAACGAAAAGGCCCTGAAGATATATGTCGAAATTTACCGTGACAACTGGTCGATGATCGATTCGTTCACCAAACTTTTTCCCGAATCACATACTCTTGAATCAATACCCGCGGTAAACGAGCAGAGGAGATTCCTGTCCGATATTTTAATCCAGGTCATAGATAAACATATTGACCACATATCGGCAAAATGGAACAGTGATCTGATCAAGGGATTTCCGAATCTTGCGCCGCATCTTGTAATACTTACTGATTTGCACAGGAATTCCCTGAAGGGCATCCAGTTCTGGTTGAAAAGGGGGATCGACACACTCGGAGTCGAGGAATTCATCGAGGCGGGCCTGATCTTGAAAAAGAAAAACATACCACTGCCCGATATTCTCAGCGTGATGGCCTTGAGTAGAAAGGCGCTTTGGACCTATATCATGTCTCAGGGGATCCTCACTTCGCCGCTTGAGGTGTACACTGCTCTTGAAATAAACAACCGTATCATTTTCTTTTACGACAAGATCAATTATTTTTTGACAAAGGGATACTTTTCGTGATAATTCTCATTCGGGGGGGCAGCATTCCGGCCGGCAGGGGCGTATCTGAAAGCTATGTCGACATGTTGATCAGCACCGGGGCCGCCCGTGGTCATGAAATCATAAACCGCTCGAGGGAGAGAGAAACGTCTTTTGACTGCGTGTGGACGTTTCATGAGGACATCTCGCCGTTCAGGCCTGAGGTCCTGATTTTGCATTTCGGAATAGACGACGCTTTTTATCCCGTGTACCGGTCGGAGTTCAAGGAGAACCTGGTACAGACCGTTCGACTCGCCAGGCATGTATGTGATCCGTACATCATGCTGCTCACGTCGCAGCCATTCGAGGATCCATATGACATGGATGCGGTCAACATCTATTACCGGACCATACGTGAAGTATGCGTCGACCTCGACTGCGAAATGGTGCCGGTGCACACCTGGTGGCAGGGCGATGTGATGGCAAAGGGACTGCGGACATCTGATTTCGTGCTTGATGATACCAGGCTCCCAAACGAGCGGGGACATGAGATTTTCGCACGGTGCCTGTCGGGCAGACTGGAAAAGCTCGCATAGAAAAGAATTCGCGATGAACTGCATTAACTGAAAGGAGAGTTTTTAATATGGCGGTTTTAATAAAAGACATTCAGCGCAACAGCAACGAAATAATCCGTATCGAGGTTTCCGAATTCAAGGGCAAGGAGCTCATTAATATCCGCATATGGTTCCAGGCGGTTGAAGGGGGTTCTGGAAACGTTGTGTATAAGCCGACCCAGAAGGGCGTTGCATTGAACATATCGGAATTCGACCAGCTCAAGGACGGCATTGAAAAGCTCGGCCAGTATATAAAGGACCGGCAGGGCGGTAATATTCCTGACCAGCCGGAAACCAACAAGATCCCACAGGAAGAAGAGCAGGATGATGAATCTTCCGATGAAGACGATGAGCCGAAACCGCCAAAGAAGAAAAAATCCTGACGGTTTTTAATCCTCGAGTGCTATTATTCCGTCCTCGTAAAGCGATTGGATCGCCTTGACGCACAGGGCTTTGGCCCGGTTCACCTGGATCTCGTCATGAAGGATGTTCGGATTCACGGTTCCGGCAAGCACGTCTTCGATGAGAAATCTCGCCCCCTCAGGAACATATTTCATCGTTCTTTGAACGTTTTTTTTGGCGGCTCCCTTGAGGGCCGTCGATAAAACGAACCATCCTACTTCAATGAGGACGAAAAGATAATCTCGCTCGTTTTTGAATTTGGCGAGCAGGTAATCAAGGCTGTCGTGGTCCTGTCTGGTCCTGCGCATCTTCAAATGCCTGTATGTGGATATCATTTTCAGACGGGATTCAAGCACTGCGCCGTAATCGCAGGTTTTATTGACGGCGCTTGTTATGGATTCGATCTTTTTCCCGGACACGACCTTGCCGAGAAACGGGACCAGCGTTTTACTGTCGCTGATTACGGCCATGGCCACCGTATCTTCGCTGCACCTGGTTATGGTCTCGTACAAAAGACCGGCAGAGGCCATTTCCTCGATCCATGCGATAAAATCCTTTGAAAAAAGTAGATCCATTCCGAGGAATTGCCGGATCGTTGAGCCTATTTCAGAAAGATATCGGGAAAAGCCGAAATCGGAGCCGGATCTCATCAGCATGAATATCGACTCCTCGAACGAATACACGCCCCCCAGAATGTCGCGCTTGTTGATTTTATAACTGTCGATGTTTTTTTTATGATCGATTACGTCGTCGATCGTGTTTCTTGAAAGGCAGTTTTTTATTTTCAGCGAAAGATCCGGGTAGGCAAGAATCAGGAGAACCATATGATAAACAGAGAGCCGGTTGCCGCTCTGGAGCCTGTTTAAGAGCGAACCGAGCTGCATCGGGTCAAGTGTTTCAATGAGCGCCCGCGCGTCCGGGATCAGCAGTGCCGGATTTCTGAAATGATCGGCGAGTGCTTTTTCCATATCGGACGCATCCATGACATCGCGCGTCAAATGCAGGAGATTCTTCAGAAGGGCGTAGGGGATCGCAATGCGCATCACACAGTCGTGTTTCACATCCCGGACCGAAACTGCAATCTCGTATTCCGGCGAGGTGTCATCAGGCCAGGGCGGACTGCCGGAAAAGATGAATGACATTTCCCTTTTAAAGAGCAGCTTTACAATGGCACCGCGCTGATCAAGGTTTTCTTTGATATAATTCCCGATCGAGCGCATTTCATCTGCGGTAAAGCCTTCGTATGAGATGAACACCGTGAATTCATGAATCGCTGTCTTCAGTGTCAGCGCGATCCGGGGAAGGTGCTGTTTTTTCCCATGGTTGAGGATAGGGGATACGGCCATGTTATCACAACCGATAAGGTTTTTAAGAAATCGTTCGAGGTCCCTGAATATGAGGTTTAGAATTATCCTGGATGGCAGATTGAGAAGCATGATCAGAATTCAATGTTCAGAAAAGCGAGATCGTCGCTTCTTTCCGACATCGTGGCGAAGCTTTCGATTTCATGGTACAGCGCGCTGCAAAAAGAGTCCCCTTTGAGGCCGTTGTTTTTCCTGATGAATGATGCGATCCTCTTTTCGCCGAATTCCTCCTTGGCGCTGTTTTTTATCTCGCTCAGACCGTCGGTATAGATGAAAAGGCGATCGCCGCTTTCGATCGCGAGATTTTTTTCTTCATAATCGGATTCTTCTAAAATCCCGATGAAGTATCCTTTCGTGTCGAGCGCGAGGATTTTTTCGGAACCCGCCCGGTAAAACAGCGCCCTGG
>JAKLIV010000042.1 GCA_022709405.1 Spirochaetota bacterium | reverse complement strand
TTTTTTCAGATACCTGAAGCTCCTGCCTTCGCTCCCTCATCTCCTTTTCGAGGAGGTTCTTTTCTTTCAAGAGCTGGTCTTTCGCTTCAATCAGAAGCTCTTTTCTTTTGTTTTCAGCCTCTTTTATGGCATCCTGTAAAATCCTGTGCGACTTCGCTTCAGACGAATTGAGCTTGATCCTGCCGAGGTAAGCGCGTGCCCCATAACCGAGAGCGCCGACCAGGGGAAGAGCAATAATCAGAATTATTGTAAGAGTCATCGTATTCCCCCCTTACATGAATATATATTAAAGATCACGATCAACCGGCGACGCGGAACCCTGCCGCAGAAAAATCCGCGGCGTCGATGGTCCTCCCCGAAGGATGCAGGTCCGTTACGGACAGGCGCAACCGGTGACGATCGATTTAAAGACTGGAATATTTCTCGTGGATTCTTTTGACGACGAATTGGGGAACAAGAGGGGTAATATCTCCTTTATAGCTGGCGATTTCCTTGACGATGTTGGAAGAAATGAAAAAATGCTCTCCCTTTGTCATCAGAAAAACCGTTTCTATTTCCGGAGCCAATTTACCGTTCGCCGAAGCTATGGTAAATTCATATTCAAAATCAGTGGTGGATCGCAGGCCGCGTATGATGAAGTTCACGCCGTTTTGCCTGCAATATTCCACTAATAATCCATCAAAAGATACTACCTCAATATTATCACTATCCTGGCAATACTTATTAATGATCTCTATTCTCTCCTGCACGTTGAATAGAGGCTTTTTCGCACTGTTCTTTGCTACCGCGATAATCAGCTTATCGCATAATCCCTTTGCCCGCCGAATAATGTCAACATGACCGTTGGTCAAAGGGTCAAAGGACCCAGGATATATACCAATTCGCATAGATTCCCGAAAAAAACTCCAGCGAAACAACAATATCAGGTATTATTATTCTGTCAACTATATTTAATCATGGTTCATTCTATATTAATGAAAGGACTGATGTAAAACGCGGTCGGGATTATTCGATATAAGTCGCGCATCCGACATAAGTTCTTCTCCAGTACTCGTCCTCCATGGAGGCATAGGAGACCTTCTTGCCGTTGCTCGGGGCGTGTATGAACCGGTCTTTTCCCACATAAATGGCGACATGTGATATACTGCGTCCATTTATATTGAAGAAAATGAGGTCGCCAGGCATCACGCTGTCATCGGAAACCTTTTTCCCTTTTTTATATTGATTGTGCGCCGATCTCGGCAGCGATATACCCCTCTCGCCGAACACATACGAAACGAACCCGGAGCAATCGAACCCCTCGGGCGATCGCCCCCCCCTGCGGTACCTGACGCCGAGATATTTTCTGGCAGTCAGAATGATGTCCTTGCGGCCCGGCTCGAGATCCTCGATACCGTAATCCTCATCAAGCCAGTAACTCTGAAAAGTCGACGAGGGAATGCATGACAGGAATGCCACGGGCATAATCACTGCGATTAAAACAAGAATTGTTCTTTTCCACATAGCAGGATGTCATACACAGAAATTCCCGGTGATTTTAGCCTGCCGGGTCCTGCCGGTCAACAATTAAATGGAATTGACAGAACCGAGCGGATGCAATAAGTAGCCTAAAAACCGTTCAGGCGAGGTCACCAATGACTGGAAACGATAATCTGCTGGGATCGGTCCCCGGATTCAGGTTCTCCGCGGTAGAATGCGGAATACGCTACCAGGGCAGGCTCGACTACTGCCTTATCGCGGCCGATGCGCCCTGCAACGCGGCGGGCATGTTCACGAAAAACAGGCTCTTTGCCGCGCCGGTGCGTCTGTGCAGGGAAAGGACCGGAAATAAAATCAGGGCCATACTGATCAACGCCACCAACGCGAACGCGTGCACCGGCGACGAAGGGTACGCCAACGCCGCGGCCCTTACCGCGGACATGGCCGAAAAACTCGGCTGCGGACCGGAGGAGATACTCATGTGCTCCACGGGAATTATCGGGCACCAGCTTCCGGTCGACAGGATGAAGGCATCCCACCCGTCTCTCGCCTCGAAGCTTTCCAGGGAAGCCGGCGCGCTCATCCCCAGGGCGATCATGACCACCGATACGGTGCCTAAAAGCGCGTCCCGTTCTTTCACGACGTCACGGGGAAGATTCACCGTAGCCGGCACGGTCAAGGGCTCGGGGATGATAGCTCCGGACATGGCTACCATGCTCGCTTTCATCATCACCGACGCGCCCGTTTCCAAAAATGACCTGGACGGCGTTTTCAGAAACGCCGTGAACCGCACCTTCAACCGGATCACCATAGACGGGGACATGTCGACCAACGACACCGCGCTGCTGCTGTCGCCGGATTCCGACCGTCCACTGTCGGAAAAGGACGACCTCGGATCATTCGCAAAGGCGCTGGAAGAAACCCTGTACGACCTGGCCGTCATGCTTGTTTCCGACGGCGAAGGCGCCACGAAACTGGTCACGGTCAGGGTGATCGGCGCGCAAAACGATGCGGATGCGGCGAAGGCCGCGCGCGCGGTTGCGCAGTCGCTGCTCGTAAAAACGGCGTTTTTCGGCAACGATCCCAACTGGGGAAGGATCGGAGCGGCCGCCGGATACTCGGGCGCCGCGCTGGACGAAAAAAGGCTTTCAATCTATTACGGAGACGTCCCTCTGCTGATCAGGGGAGTGCCGCAGAAACAGGACCAGAAGGCACTCGCCCCGATACTTGCCGGCAGGGAATTCACCGTGACGGTCGATATCGGGCTGGGAAATGCGGAATCAACCATGCTCACGACCGATATTTCGTACGAGTACGTGAAAATAAACGCCGAATACACCACATGAGACGACATTCGTCAAAATCATGTTGACAATTTTCAGCGTACCGGTTATCTTTAAAAACCTTTACAAGAGGCTTATTCTGTTCTATCATGACCAAAAAAATTTTATTTTCATTCCTGGCCGTTCTGCTCTCCGTGAACGCGCTGCGCGCCGAAGAAGCCAAGGAAAAGCCTCAGGCACCGAAAAAAAAGATATTCGTCTATGCCTTCGTGCCCCTGGACGATTCCGGAAAATACATCTATTATTCCTCGGTTATTCCTGCAACCATCGCCAAGAACATAAGGATGAACGGACTGTTCGATTCAGAAAGCACCGACGAAACCAGGCCGCTGCTTCCCGCCAACGCCACGGATGATGAAAAGAAGAAGTACTTCGACGGGATGGCGGGCCTCCAGTCCGGCTATGCCGTAACCGGATACTGTGAAGTCACCGAAAATCCGAAAGTTATAGTCAACGGCAGAAACGAGCTGATCCTGAAAACAAAAATACAGGTGTTCGACCTCTCCAGCCGGAAGTTCGAAACGCTGGAATTTTCCAGCAAAGAAGTCGGCGTCATCCTCAAGGACGCGATCGATGAAATATCGGCCGGGATCGAGGAGTGGATATACCAGTTCGAACCCAATGCCGGAGTCGAAGTCGCAGCCGAAACCGAACCCGAGGCCAAGGAGCCTCCGGGGCCCTCCCCCTTCCTCAGAGCCTACAGCGCCTTTTCAAGGTTCACCTTCGGAATAGAAGCCGGAGAATTATTCGTGCTGGGCGAGTGGGCCGACCTGTATAACTGGTCGCTGTATGTCAAACCGTACTTCATGTTCAGCATCATTCCTTACATGGGCCTATCGCTCTCATATGACTACTTCTCGACAGACAACGAAGACCTGAACGATGATTCTCCGAGGACGTATCTCGAAATCCACACGGTCTCGCTCGGCGTTTACGGCACATACAGGTTCATAAAATACATCGACGTGATGGCCTCAGCCTCGGTCGGCGTTTCGGTCTCGAAAATCACCGTCGAAAACAACTCCGAAGAGAGCAACCCATTCTCGGACCCGCTCGGCGAAAAAAAATCGATCGACCCATCGATGGACCTCGGCGTTTCCATCGGGTTCCACCTGTCCTCGGTCATACTCCGGACCGGGTTCAACTACAAACGTTATTTTTACTCCGACGAGCATCTCCACGGCGTGGCGGTCTACGGGTCGCTTGGATATAATTTTTAATTGACATTATTTGGCCTTCGGTCATTGTTTCCCAAATCGGGACGGCGTCCCGATTTTTTATTTTTTGCCGGGAGGTGCGGCATTATGAGCACAAAATTGAAAAAAATAATGCAGGACGACAAGCGGTTCCTCTTCCAGAATTACGGGGACCGCCAGGGCGTGTGCTTCACCCGCGGTGAAAAATCGTATCTCTTCGACCAGGATGGAAAAAAATACGTCGACTTCCTATCCGGCATCGCCGTATGCGGGCTCGGGTATTCTTTCGATCCGCTGAAAAAAGCGATACGCGCAAAAGCGGATTCTCTGCTCCATTCGTCGAACCTGTACTACAACAGCGACCAGATCGAGGCCGCACGGCTCATATCGGACCTGTCTTTCAGCGGCAAGACGCTTTTCGTCAACAGCGGCACCGAGGCGAACGAGGCCGCACTGAAGCTGGTCAGAAAGCACGGTATCAGGGAGAACAGGGAAAAATACCGGATTATCTCGTTCAACAACTCGTTTCATGGCAGGACGATGGGAAGCATGGCCGCGACCGCACAGGAAAAAATCCATTCGGGGTTCGGTCCGCTCGTCCCCGGTTTCATATACCTGCCTTTCAATGACCTCGACGCTTTCTCGGCCGAAGTCGAAAAAAACCAGAATGTCGCCGGAGTGATCATGGAGATCATCCAGGGAGAGGGCGGGATCGTCCTGGCGGATAAAAAATTCGTCTCCGGGGTCTTCGCCCTGTGCAAAAAGAAAGGCATCATAACCGTCATCGACGAGGTCCAGACCGGCATCGGCCGGACGGGAAAATATTTCGCATACCAGCATTACGGTATTGCGCCCGACATGATCACTCTCGCCAAGGGCCTGGCCGGCGGCGTGCCCATCGGCGCGCTCCACGCCAGGGACGAGATCGCCGCAACCCTGACCAAAGGAAGCCATGGGTGCACATTCGGCGGCAACCAGCTCGCATCCGCATCGGCGGTCGCGGTGCTGAAAGAACTGAGAAAACCCTCCCTGACGAACAATGTCGCCAGGGTCAGCGCCTTCATTTTCGGGCGCATGAACGAGTTAAAGAAAAAATCGACCCTGATCCGCGACATCCGCGGCCTCGGTCTCCATATAGGTATCGAGCTGTCGATACCGGGCGCGGCCATCGTGAATAAGGCGCTCGAAATGGGCCTGGTGATCAACTGCACCAGCGAGAAAGTCATCAGGATAATGCCCGCGTTGAACATCCCGATGAGCGCGGCCAGAGAGGGAATTAAAATACTTGAAAAGATTCTTCTCGAGGAGGTGAATGAGAAGTGAAAAATCCGCACGTAAAAACAAGGGACCTTCTCACGGTCATGGACCTGACCCCGGACGAGATACTGTCGATTTTCAGGTTCGCCAGAAAACTGAAACGAGACTATAAAAAAGGGATCCACCGGAATTACATGAAAAACCGGTCCCTTGCCATGATCTTCGAAAAATCTTCGACCAGGACGAGAGTGTCGTTCGAGGCAGGGATGACGCAGCTCGGGGGGCACGCGCTGTTCCTCAGCGGCGCCGATATACAGCTCGGCAGGGGCGAGACCGTCGAAGACACGGCGCGGGTGCTCTCGCGCTATGTTCAGGGCGTGATGATAAGGACTTTCGAGCACGACAAGGTCGAGAGTCTTGCGCGCCACGCCGGCATACCGGTGATAAACGGCCTCACGGATTCACACCATCCATGCCAGGCGCTGACCGACTATTTCACGATCTATGAACGGAACCGGGACATCAGGCCGGTGAAGATGACCTACATCGGCGACGGAAACAACGTGGCCAACTCGCTGATCCAGACCGCCGCCCTCCTCGGTTCGTCGATCAGCGTGGCCGCTCCGATCAAATTCCAGCCCGAAGCGTCGATAATCGACTCGGCAATGGCCGTGGCCAGGCAGACCGGCGCGTCCATTGAAATCACCGATGACGTCGAAAGGGCCGTCGCCGGGGCAAATTACCTGTACACCGACGTCTGGACCAGCATGGGGCAGGAAAAGGAAACCGCGCGGAGAAAAAAAATATTCGCCGGTTACCGGATCACCTCTACGCTCCTTAAAGAGGCTGCGCCCGGCTGCCTCGTCATGCACTGCCTGCCGGCCCATCGCGGAGAGGAAATCGACGAAGACGTGATCGAATCCGGACAGTCGATCGTGTTCGATCAGGCCGAAAACCGGCTGCACGTACAGAAGGCCATTATCTGCGCGCTGCTGGGCCATGGTCCGAAATTCGGGTCGCTGCTCCACCATTTCCGATGATGCGCCCGGCGCCGCAACGGTCACCGAGGAGAATGGCCGGATTTCGCTGAAATGGAACGCGGCCGATGGTGCGGCTTTCTATGGGGTCTGGTATAATGACATGACCATCGGTTCCCGCCCGAAAAGATCAGATAATAATATTTTCTTGTTGCATTCCTGAGGGCCTTGCGCTTATGCATGTATATCCGGCGTCGCGGGCCCCGATACTGTCCAAAAATAAGGTTCCAGACCGAGACACGGACGCCCTTCAACGAAAAGGAGTTTTATCATGAAAGGAAAAAAAGTCGTCCTCGCCTATTCCGGCGGTCTTGATACCTCGATAATAGTGAAATGGCTCATCGATACCTACGGCTGCGAAGTCGTGTGCTTCGCAGGCGACGTAGGCCAGGAAGAAGAGCTCGACGGCCTGGAGGCCAAGGCCATCAAGACAGGCGCGAGCAAATGCTACATCGAGGACCTCACCGAGCCGTTCGTCCGCGATTACGTGTTCCAGGCGATAAAAGCGAACGCCATATACGAAGACCGTTATCTACTGGGAACTTCCCTGGCGCGTCCCATCATAGCGCAGAAACAGGTCGAGATCGCCCTGAAGGAAGGCGCAGACGCGGTTTGTCACGGCGCGACCGGCAAGGGAAACGACCAGGTGCGCTTCGAGATGACGTTCAAGGCTCTGGCTCCTCAATTGAAAATCATCGCTCCCTGGCGGATATGGGACCTCGACTCCCGCTCGAAACTCTTCGACTACGCAGAAAAACACGGCATACCCGTACCGGTAACAAAAAGCAAGCCCTACAGCATGGACCGCAACATACTGCACATTTCGTACGAGGGAGGCGTGCTCGAGGACCCGTACTACGAACCCGATGAAAGCATGTTCCTTCTGACAAAGTCGCCCGAAAAGGCCCCGGACAAGGCGACCTACATCGAAATCGATTTTGAGAAAGGAACGCCGGTCGGCATCGACGGCAAGCGCCTCGGCCCGGTCCAGCTCATGAAAACCCTGAACAAGCTCGCGGGAGAAAACGGTGTCGGCCGAATCGACATCGTTGAGAACAGGCTCGTGGGCATCAAGTCGCGCGGCGTGTACGAAACCCCGGCCGGGACCATTCTGCTCAAGGCCCACAGGGACCTCGAATCCATCACTCTCGACCGCGAAACCCAGCACCTGAAAGACAGGCTCGCCGGCGAATATGCGACCCTCATCTACTACGGACTCTGGTTCACCAAGAAGCGCGAATCCATGGACGCATTCATCGACGAGACCCAGAAAAACGTGACCGGAACCGTCCGTGTCAAGCTGTATAAGGGCAACAGCACCGTCGTTGGAAGAAAATCCCCGGTCACCCTGTACGAGCCCGACATCGCCACCTTTGACGCGAGCGAGCTCTACGACCAGAAGGACGCTTCGGGCTTCATGAACATCTTCGGCCTTCCCATCAAGGTCGAGGCCCTTCTCAAAAAGAAACGATAGAATAATAGCCTGGCGGCCACGCGCCGCCAGGATGCAATACGCCAGTCATGAAAAAAGAACAGGAAAAACCAAAACCGAGGGCTAAGGTAAAGGCCAAAAAATCCGCTGCGCCGAAGCAAAAAAACGCGGCCAGGTCCAAGCCAGCACCGAAATCTACGGCAAAAAAAACGGCGGCCAAGAAGGGCCCTGCCCGGCTGAAGAAGACCGCATCCGCCGCGCGCTCTTCGATGCCCCCTTCCCCGGTTGCACCCCGGCCTGTTTCGCTCCCTGAAAGCGCCGGCGCCACGCACCGGGGGGAAACCTCGACCCGTTTCAGTGAACCGGCACCGTTCTCGTATGAATCGGCGCCCGGGGATTTCGATTTCGCCGGCATCGGGGGCGATCTTCTGTGATCGCCCTGTGGTCTTTCTGGTCGAAACCGGCATTGGAATCCGGCCATTCGGCCTGGCAGTCCCCCCTCCACCATCTGCTGTCATGGGCGCTTTCGGTCGAAACCGCAAAAAAGCATTTTTCAGAAACGTCCCTGGTCACCGACTCGGAAGGCGCGCGCCTTCTCATTGACGGAATCGGCCTTTCGTTCACATCGGTATCGCTTGATCTCGACCGCATCAAGGGCAGAGACCCGAGGTGGTGGGCCCTGGGCAAACTCGCGGCCTACGGAATCCAGCACTCGCCGTTCATGCACATCGACAGCGATGTCTTTCTCTGGAGCATGCCCGGAGAAAAAATGCTCCTGGCCCCGGTTATCGTGCAGAATCCCGAGGTCTTCACCGTGGGCGAATCCTGGTATCATCCCGAAAAATTCGACGCATTGAAGAGCGCAGGCGGATGGGTGCCCGAAGAAATTGACTGGTTCAGGTCCCTCGGACCGCGGCAGAAAGCCGAATGCTGCGGAATCATGGGAGGATCGAACTTGGATTTCATCTCCTATTACGCATCCAGCGCCATACGGCTCGCCGACGGAGCGGATAACAGGAAAATCTGGCCGAAGATCGGCATCGACAACATACTGGTCGAGCAGTATTTCCTTTCGGCATGCTTCGAATACCATCGCAGCAGCCCTGAAAAAAGATTCGGTGAGCTCGATATCGCCTATGTTTTCCCTACGGCAGACGACGCTTTCAGGCCCGAGAAAGCCCGTGAAGCCGGATACACACACCTGATCGGCGGCGCGAAAAAAAACCCGGCACTCATGAAAAAACTGGAGTCGAGGGTCGAGAGGGATTACCCTCTTCTCTATGACCGCTGCGTGCGCCATGCCAGACGGATGTAGACTCGCGCTAAAAGAACCCTGCAATCGTAATTAAGTAATTGACTAAGCGTTTTCAGGAGTGAGATACTCTTCGTAATCCAGGTCTTTACCAATTTTTACGCAAAACGGGGGCACAGCTATGAAAGAATACCGCGCTCTGCTGTTCACGGCGTTTTTTGTCGCCGTCATGGCATTTACCATTCATTCCGCAGCATCCGATTACAAAAAAATTCCGCTGGTGCTTGAACTCTACGAAAAAGAAAATTTCGGCGGGAAAAAAATTGTGATCGCCGTGGATACGCCTGATCTCGAAAACTACTGCTTCAACGACAAGGCGAACTCCCTGAAGGTTTTTGCGGGGCCGAGCTATGCTGGCGGCATGAAAGTCCAGGTCTACAGCGGAAAAGACTACAAGGGCGGTTATATCGAACTTTCAGCCCAGGAGGAAGTGAAAAACCTCGAACAGGACAGAGGTTTCGGCAGCACGATATCCTCGGTAAAATTTCCCTACTGAACCGCTGTCAGGAAATCCCGGTTTATACTGATCATCGCGTCAGCTATGGCATAATTAATTAAAAATGGCTGCGCTCTGGCAGCCATTTTTTTATTGAGATGTCTCTGTGGTAATTACGATCTTCTTCTGATCCTTCTATGCACTCCCATCAGCGCCAGCGGGATGAGCATCATGACCATGGTGCTCATGAGTCCCGGAAGCAGCGGACGGCTGCCGCCGGCCATCACCGATGCTTCTGCCGCTGAACCGCATCCGTCGGCCGACGAGTGGCTTCCAACCCTGGAGATCGTGTCATCGTCGCCGGGAGTGACGCTGTCGTTGTCCCCCGGTGTGACTGACCCGCCGCCATTGTCGGTGTCGCTGTCGGAATCGCCGTCATTATCGGTTCCGTCGCTGTCGGACTCATCGATCGTGTCCTTGTGGTTGAGCAGGTAACGGTCGAACGCCAGGTTGCCGTATGCCGGATCGGTAAGCCACTTCCAGGTCGCGCCCTCGTTGTTCGTGTTTGTCGTCGTGAAATCAAGGCGCGCCTCGTGCGAATCATCTATGACGATCTCGTTCCAGGACGGGATGAGAATCGGCATAAGGTGCGGCCAGTCTGATCCGGTCATGGTCACGCGTATGCGGTGTCCCTTCTTGAACACGTTGCAGGTCGGCCACAGCTCGATCACATATTCATACAGCTCGCCCTCGTCGATGAGTTCCGGGTCCCAGTCGGGCTCCATGTAGAACGGATCGAACGGCGTGTAATCCGGATCTATGGCGTGCTCTGTCGCGAACATGGATTCGCCGTCGTCGCGCTGGCGGTGCGACGCCCTGAGCCAGCCGGAAGTGATGTTGCGGGCGCGGCCGTTGGCGAAAACGTCGTCAAGCTCGGCAACGAACTGGACATCGTTGTCATACAACACGCGATCGACGATACCGGTAGAAACATCGATGCCGAACATGGATCCAAGCATTCCAATTATGGAATCCTCGAAAGCGGCATCGATCATGCTTCTGTCCTTGAAATCGGTCCGCGCCCAGAAGCGCAGGCTTACCGGGCCGACAATCTCAGTGTCCTGGGCAAGCGGTTCGGTGGTAAATGTGGGGATCTTCCAGTCGTCACTACGCTCGTCCTCATACCACTGTGCGCCGTCGATATTGTAGCCGAGGAAAAACTTCGATATCTGGCTGACCATTGCGGGGATACCCATCAGCCACCTGACAGATGACCTTGAATTCTCCCCGTGGAACGAATTCAAAATCGCAGCGTGCTTCATTACGGGGTTTTCCGATGTCAGATCGCAGTCTCCCCTGCTCCATTCCAACGAGTAGATCTGGTTTTCGCCGTCATTGGTAAAATCATCGCCGGGAATCGGATCAGCTTCCTTTTTGGAAAGATGCAGCGACTTTTTAATCACCCTGCTCGCCGGAAGCGGCCACTCCTTCTCGGCCCTCCACCGGTCGACCCCCATGACCTTTATCATGACCGGGAATTCCTTCATGAAGCAGTCTTCCTCGCCGCGCATCTTCCAGTCGAACCAGCGCGCGTAGAATGCGCCGGTCATGAAGCTGTTGAGCCCCATAGCCATCGAACCGTCGATGTGATACCAGTCGCCCACGATAAGCGCCTTGTCGCTTGCAGAATGGTTCTTGAGACCGTAGGTGTACTGGTTCAGACAGCCGCGGGTGAAAATATCGAACCATCCGCCCATAATGACCGTCGGGAGTTTCGAGGGGAACACCCTCTTGCCTTCATTTTTTATACCGACGTCCCAGCCGCCTTCGGGCTTGTCGGGCCAGTAAATGAACGGGGATTTTTGTAAAAATTCCTCGCTGCGCATATCGTTGTTCGATAAAAATATAAGGTCATAAAAGGGCTCGAGAAATCGCTGGACTGACGCAAGCCACTCGTCGCCCGCAGCCTTGATCTCCTCGCTGGAGGCAGTATAAAGGTCATAGGGAAGCTGAGCGTCTTCGCCAAGGTAGCTCAGTCCGGGCATAACACTGAGGGTCTCGGTGAGGAGTATCCAGAAAGTGATGAATTCGAGGTCGAAAGTACCGCCGTGGCATGCGATGTCGGCATACACGTCGCTGTAGGGGACCTGGGCCACGCTTGCCTTGAAGTGGATGGGAACACCCTTGCTGTCGACATCGACGATTCCGGCCACCAGCATCTGGAGAATCCCCATGTACGAAGGACCGACCATACCGACCGTTCCGTCAGACCAGTCATGAGAAGGAATCCATCGGTCGATGATGTATTTTACGTCGTATGATTCGATGAAGCCCATGGTGTTCCAGTGTCCTTCAGAGGAGCCTGAACCGCGCATGTCCGCCACTACGACATTGTATCCGTATGAAACGAGTGGGATGACCAACACGCTCAGGAATTCTCGCCTGTAGGCCGTAGCCATGAAAATCGTGGGCTGCGGTTCACCGGAAAGCGCCTTCTTTGTTTTTATGACCAGCGCCCAGAGGGACGCAGATACTTCGTCTTCGGCGTACTTTGATTCTTCCAGGTATGGATTTTCAGAAACCGGCACATTGATGCGGGCATTGATATCGACAACGCACCCCAATATACCGGCCTTTTCGAGTTCGCTTTCAACTTCTGATTTTACAGAATCCGCCATCATGCCACCCGCTTTCAGAACGGTTGGCATACCTAAAAAAAACAGCAATGCTGTCAATAAACACACGGGAAAGCATTTTCTCATGGTCTTCTCCTTTGGACCTTTTTATATTTTCTGAAATCAGACTCGGCTGATTATTAATACTAAGCATGTGCAAAATAGTGTCAATAAAAAAACCGACAGGTCGGTTTTTTTATAATACTCTTTATTAGAGTTTAATATAATGCTTGATCTGGATTATTAAAACTGCAAGCTGGTATTCATGGGCCGGCTTATAGAAACAATCGAAAACACCTATCTCCTCCGGCGGGATAATCACTCACTGCAAAAAGACACATGGCGGCAGGTATCCTGCGAATATTTTCCGAAACTGAGCCCTGAAACCGGCGCGATACCATCCAAGATCATCTCGAGTGAAGCGGGCGACCTCGGCCTGGCCATGCTCTGGATAGTGCAGGCCTCTCTCATCCGCGGCATGGCTTCAGACATTAATTCAAGCACGTCCGAAAAAGAAATCCCCCTTACCGATATAACGCCGGCCCCGATATGCGCGCTCGCCCACAATGACGACCGGGAAAACCCCGTCATCCTTGCAGCCGGGCCCGTGCTGAACGGCGCCAAGCGCTATATCACCGGAGGAACGACATCCGACATCATCTTCGTGACCGCAAAAGAAAAACCCGAAGACAAGATATCGCACCTGTTCGCCCTGCGCACCGCCGATATCCCCGCCGGTTCCCTGACAGAACTGGACCTCGGATGCCTGAAAACCGTGAGTCATGGAAGGCTGACCCTTGCGAGCTATCGACCGCGTGCGGATGAAATCGTTTCAGTGGATGAAAAGACGCTCCGCAGGTCGATCAGGCGCTGGAGCATCATCGAAAGGAGCCTGATTCTGCAGTCATTCATCGGGCTGATATCGTATATCAACGACAATGTTGAACGCGAAACCGGATCGCCGATCATCGGCGGGAAAGAAATTGAGGCCGCGCTTCAGTATGCGGACGATACTGCGGCCGAGCAGATCGCGGCCGCATTCCGTGGAGGGCTCATTGAGGAGAAAAACGCCGATTTCGGGCGGATTATGGGCTTTGTGCAGGCCTGCAACGCCTTTCTCGAAAAAAACAGGCACACGCTGAGTGAAAACCTGCGCGAGCGCTTCCCGGACCTGAACTTCATGCAGAAAAACAGGCGCTGACCGCATTCGATTTCCAGGGAAATAATTTCCTTGCCAAAATCAGGCGCGTGCAAAACAATGATTGAACAGAGCTTAAATGCGGCCCGGCGTCAAGGCGGCGCAAAAGCCTGCGGGGACATCCTCCCCTAATTCGACGTACAGGATACAGCAATGTTCAAGGACATAGAAAGCACCGTCAAGGCCCTGGAAGGAGAAAAATACATCGCCTCCAGAGAGATTGCCACAACGGTTTACCTGGCTCTGAAACTGGATAAACCGGTTCTGGTCGAAGGGCCGGCGGGAGTAGGCAAGACCGAGCTCGGAAAATGCGTCGCGAGCGCCCTGGGGATCGACCTGATCAGGCTCCAGTGTTACGAAGGACTTGACGAATCGAAGGCCCTGTACGAGTGGGAATATGCAAAACAGCTCCTGTACACCCAGATACTCAAAGACAAGCTCACCTGCATGATGGAGGACACCGACAGCCTCAAGGAAGCCGTCAACAAGCTCACCGAGGAAGAGGACGTTTTTTTCTCCCGGAAATTCCTGCTGCCGCGGCCCATACTCAAGGCCATTTCCGGGGACAGGCAGAGCGTGCTCCTGATCGATGAAATCGACAAGTCGGATTCCGAATTCGAGGCCTTTCTGCTTGAGGTCCTCTCGGATTTCCAGGTGACGATACCGGAAATAGGGACGGTACAGGCGAAGCACAAGCCGTTCGTCATCCTGACATCGAACAACGCCCGTGAAATGTCTGATGCGCTGAAACGGCGCTGCCTGCACCTGTACATCGATTATCCGACCAGGGACCTCGAGGAGAAGATCGTTTCCCTGAAGGTGCCCGAGTGCAAGAAGGAGCTCGCGAGCAGCATCATCACAGCCGTGCATAAAATCCGCACCCTGCAGCTCAAGAAAGAGCCCAGCATCAGCGAAACGCTGGACTGGGCCAGGGCGCTCGTGCTGCTCGGATACGAGTCGATCGATTACGACATAGCCCTGGACACGCTGAATTTCATCCTCAAGTACGAGAAGGACATCGAGCTGACCAAGAAGCACGCCAAGGAAATATTCCACTGAAAAGAGGCCCGCTACGAAAAAAGCCACAGGCATCGAGCAGAAATTTTTCGAATTCATCGACGTGTTGAGAGACGCCAATGTCAGGATTTCGACCGACGAGGTCCTCGCGCTCTTCCAGGCCCTCCCCCATGTTCCCGCGGGCGAGAAAGAAATCTTCAAACAGACCCTCAAGACATCGCTTATCAAGGATTACACCGACATACCGGTGTTCGACCGCTGTTTCACCGAGTATTTCGAGGGAATCGGTGAGATAATCGGTAACATCGACGAGCTCGACGCGCTCAGGAGGACCACCGCCCTCTCGCCGGACGATGTAAAAGAGATCGAAAACAGCCTTGACGCTTTCATCGATTCCCTTTCCGAAAACCTGATCTTCGAGAAGGAACCCCAGGAGATATTCGCCCTTTTTATTGAAGAAATGCAGGAATCCGCATCATCAGGCGGATCGGGAATGACCATATTCCAGACCAAGCGCGGCCGCGTACAGTCCCATTACAGCAAGGGAGAGGAGGGCAAGGAGGGAGATGAAGACCTGGCTGAACTCAGGGAAATACTCCTCCATATGGTCGTGCAGAAACTGAAAAAAAGAAAGGTCGGACGCGAGATACGGGACCGCGAAGAGTATCTTCTGAACAAGTTCATCTACCAGCTCAAGCCCGACGAGGTCAAGGAGATGAGGGAGCTTATCCGCAGGTTCGGTCAGAAGCTCAAAAACAGGATTTCGCTCAGAAAAAAAAGGGTCAAACACGGGGGCATCGACATCAAGCGCACATTCAGATCGAGCCTTCAGTTCGGAGGCATCCCCTTCAAGATATTCTACAAGGACAGAAAGATCGACAGGCCCCAGCTTGTCGTCATGTGCGATGTCTCGGGGTCGGTGAACCAGTACACCCGTTTCATGCTCCTCCTGACTCACACGCTCCAGAGCCTTTTTTCCAAGGTCAGGACCTTTGCATTCATAAGCAATCTGGTTGAAATCACCCCTCTTTTCATGGAGATGGACCCCGAAAGGGCGATAAACTCGATATTCAACGACACGGAATTCACCTACGGCTGGGGAAGCAATTACGGCAGGAGCTTCGACATGTTCATGGAGAACCACAGCGACTCCCTGAACAGAAAGACCACGGTCCTGGTGCTCGGAGACGCCCGGAACAACAACCAGGATCCGGGCCTTTCTTCATTCATCAGAATGAGCGAAAAATCGCGTAATATTTTCTGGCTGAATCCCGAAAAGAAACACCTCTGGAACTGGAACGACAGCATCGCGGCCGTTTACCAGCCTCATTGCAGGGAGATGAAAGAAGTCAACAACTTCCTGGATCTTTCGGAATTCATTGACAAACTCTTCAGCGATTATGCCTCATAATAAATTTCTACTTTACAATAAACATCGCCTCATTTAGAATGAAACGTTAATTTCATTTGTTGCGCCCCCTGGTCGGGGAAAAATCAAATAATTATTCTGGCGAATATTCCGATTTATTACTATATAATATTTCATAAAGAACATCAGCTGAATAAAGAAAATATTCTTGATATTTTATCATCTTTATACGATCGTGTGGCATATTCCGGGAGGATATAATGGATATTGAATTCAGAGATTACGGCGAGCATAAAATAATCGCGGTCAGCGGTGAAGTTGATCTCTACAACGTCAGCGATCTCAAAAAGGCCCTTTTCAGCGTTACCGACGGCAAGTACCCCAGCGTCGTGGTAGACATGAAAAACGTCAACTATATGGATTCATCCGGAATAGGCGCTCTCGTAGCCGGCCAGAAAAAAATGAAGGCGCATAACGGCAAGTTCGCGCTTATCAACATTCATGACGACGTACTGAACATCCTGAAGCTTGCGACGCTGGACAAGTTCTTCAAGATTTACGAGGGCGAAGACGAACTCATCTGACCTCAATATTCCCGCTTAAAAACAAGTACGGTCATATCATCATGAGGGCTGGCGTCCGCCCTGAAAGTATCGACGTCTTTTACCAGAAGCTCGACGAACTCCTTTGCATTGAGCCCTGAATGCTCAAGCAGAAGCCTGTGAACCCTCTGCAGCCCGTATTCCTCTTTCTGGGGATTGCGCATCTCGGTCACACCGTCAGTATACATGACTACTATGTCACCCGGATTGAGCTTGACCCTGGCCTGCTTGTATTCGACATCCTCCATTATGCCGATAGGCACGCCGTCGAGCTTTGACGCGGTGCATGCGCCCATCGCGGCCCTGTAGCAGAAAAGGGGGCCATGGCCCGCATTCGCGAAGGAAAGCTCCTCGGTCTTCCGGTTGTATATCATGAAAAAAAGCGTGGCGAACTTGTCTATGGCGAAATCGGCGCTCAGCGAGTCGTTTATCGCGCTGACCACCCTGGAGCAATCGACGTCCTTTCGGGAAATATAGGAGGTGAAAACCGTTCTGATCATGACCATGACAAGGGACGCGGGCACCCCCTTGCCCGAAACGTCGCTTATGAGGGCCCCGACCCTGTTCTCGTCGATATCGATGTAATCGAAATAATCGCCACCCACGCCCTTGGCCGCCCTGGTGAACCCCTTGATCTGTATCCCGTCCTTGTCATAAAAAGCCATCGGATTCAGTCCTTCCTGGATGTCCTTGGCCATTTCAAGCTGCTCCTCCATGATACGGGACTCGATTTCCTTGTTTTTCGCCTCCTTGATCTTCGAGGTCATCACGTTGAACTCGCGGGCGAGCTGTCCCAGTTCATCGGAACTCTTTATGTCGATACGGTAATCGAGGTCCCCCTGGCCGATAATGGCGGCGCCCTCCGATAGCTTCCGTATGGGCCTTATGGTGACCATCGCCAGGATTATGGAACCGAAGATGGATAACAGGAGAAAAACAAACGATATGGGGCCAATCACCTTTACCAGGTTTTTGCGCTCAGTCCGTATTACCTCGTCGGACAGTCCGATTATCGCCGATCCGAGCTTTTTATTGTCGAACTTGCTGTAAATCAAACGCGAGAAATCATAGATCTTGCCGCTATTGTCCAGAGGATCTTTCAACGAAACGATCGCGGTATTTCCGTCGGCCCTCTCAAGGTTTCGCGCGACTTCGTCGTCGACCGGCTTCCCGATGGTGCGGCCGGTCCTTTTATCGAAATACTGGATGATATTGTCATCCTTATCGAGTACGAATGCGTACCGGAGATATGGAATTTTCTCAAGATCCTTCATCGCAGCGATAATGGCAAGCTCGTCGGCCCCGATCGATTCGAGGGCTGTGTTGGACAGGTGGACTATTTCTCTCTCGGTAAGCTGGAATATCTGCTCCCTGAGGAGGCGGCTCTCCCTCCAGACCAGATAACCTGTAATGGTCATGATGACAAAGAACACGAGCGCAATCACCGAAAGGGAGAATTTCATACGCAGACCGAACCGAACCCTTGCCGGCGCCGGGGCGGTTTCAGCCGGTGGAGCTTCCGGAACCATATCTTCCGGTTCGATCTTCTTTTTCTCAGCCATTCATCACCTGCCTAAAAACACGAGGGTTTTCCTGATATTGTTTTTCGCCTTGACATTGTCTGGGTCGATATTGAGCACTTTTCTCCACTCTTCGATGGCTTTGCGGTAATCATTGCTCGAATAATAATTGATGCCGCGATAGTAATGCTGCTTGGCCTTGAGCTTCTGCTCCTCGGTAAGCTCGACCCTCGCGACAGCGGCCCCGGCCTCGCCTCCCCTGAGCTGGACCTCTATCTTGTTGAGGCTTATTATAGCCTTGGTGTTGTTTGGCTCCTTGTCAACAACATACCGGAGCAGCTCGGCCGCGCGTTCATAATTTTTCTTGCCTCCCTTCTGGTAGAGACCGAGAGCTTGAGCGTACATCTCATCAACCCTGGCGGTTTCAACCGGTGTAAGGTCTTTGACCTCGCCCACGGTAACTCCGCCTTTAGCCTTTGCGATCAGCCTGTCGATATTCGGATAATTCGCCGAAATGGCCTTGACCAGCTCGAATTTCTTGAGTGCGCCGCCGAAATCCCTTTTCTTGAGCAGCGCGGTCCCGTCAGCAACCGTAGTTTCGGTTATACGCTTGAACGATCCAGGGTTTATTTCGATGAAGCACTTCAAACGGTATATGTTCGCGTTCTTGTTCTTGGGAAAAAGATCGAGTATCTGGTCCCATTTGTTCATAGACTCACGGTACAGCCCTTTCCTGTACAGCTCTATCCCCGAAAGGGAGAGAGCGCTTACCACATTGTAATAGGGGGAATTGCGGTCAACGATCTCCTCTTCCAGTTGCCTCTGGGCGTCCTTTGCCTGCGCAAGGTATTTCTGGGCCTGTTTGTTGTCCGGGTCAAAATAAAGAGTCTTGCTGAAAGCAGCGATCGCATCGGTGAATCTGCCGTCAGAAAGGGCGAGCATGCCGTCCTGGAACTCCTTGTTGATCGTTTCCATCTTCCGGTATTTTTCCCTCTCGATATACGCTTTTCTGAGGCGTTCGATATCGGCGAGTCGCTGTCGCGCATCCTTGTAATTATCGATAAGGGCGAGTGCGCTTTCCAGGTCCTCCTGGGCCAGATCAAAATTTTCTTTTTTTATGTTGTTGATTCCGGAAACATAGAAGTCCTCCGCCTGCTGCATTCTTTCCTGGTACAGCCTAACTTCGTCGATTTTTTCATTGATCAACGTTATATAGTTTTTTGCCTCCCGGTTGCGCTCATCGATCTTCAGCACCTGTTCGAATTCAATCTTCGCGAGCTGGTACTTTTCCTTATTAAAAAGATCCTTGCCCTGCGCCATAAAAATCCTGATCTTTTCGAATTTCAGCCTGTTGTCAATGGCGAGCCTGCATTCCCTTTTACCTTCGTTCGCCTCCACATCTCCAGGAAATATGGACAGTATTTCCTCCCAGTACTTGAGGGCGATATCATAATTCTCCCTGGTCATCTCCTCTTTTGCGAGCACCATCAGCTCCTCATATCTTTTCCTCTGCGCCTCCGAGACCCTCAGCCGGTCCTTTGCAGAATTTATCTCCTTCTCGAGCTCCTTCATGTCATCGAGCATCGCTTTGAGCTCCTCGTCACGGGGATCGATCCTGTAGGCCGTGATAAAACTGTTGATCGACATTTCACCGGAGGATATCCCCTCCTTAAGCCTGTCCTCGGCAAAGCGCTTTCTGGTCACCTTGAGATAGAGCCTGGATTTCTGGTACTCCATGTCCTTTTGCTGCTTGAGTTCGTATACGGATTCTATCTTCTTCTGGATCTTTTCATCGCCCGGCTGGCTGTCCAGAATATTGAGCCAGATCGCGACAGCCCTGTTATAATCCTTATCCTGAAAATACTGCTGGGCCTGCTTGTCAAGCTCCCTTAAATCAATATCCTGGGAAACGGCCGTTACCGAAGGAAAAAGAACGACAAGTAAAAACGCGAATACATGCTTCAATCCGGGTCGGATGTGCGAAATTGCCGGGGAGTATAATGAATTGATTGTCATTTGTTCCAGTGTGCTATTGATAAAATCCCGATCAGGCCTCTGAAAAATCCTTGAATTTTTCCAAGGCTCCTCACATATTGTGCAAATAAGCGGGTGTAATTCAGTGGTAGAATGTCAGCTTCCCAAGCTGAACGTCGCCGGTTCGACTCCGGTCACCCGCTCATTCATCCACCTGTAAATCAGTTTAATAACCCGGTTCACAGCGTCGTCAGCCGCTCATGATTCTCAATATATTCATAAACTTGAACTGCATGAGACGCGAGTAAAACGAAACCCGCGAACCGAAACCGAAAAACACCGTACAGAAAAACATGACGAACACGAGCCCTGAAGAGAAAGCCGGCCTCGCCGAAATCTTTTTTCCAAGGTCGGCTATTATATATTCTACCGGATTCTTTTCCCTGGGCAGCATGACCGTAAAAGACGCATAAGCGGGTTTCGTCCAGTAATATTTCTTTTTACCCCCGACCATGCGGAAATACCTGCACCTCACCCCGAGGTAGGCGGTCCCGTCCGCCAGATTGTCGACAAGAATGACCGGCGATTTGATATCCACCTTCTCCTGCACCGCTCCGGGCGAGTTTCCCCGGTAAAAAGCGAATCCGTCAATCTGCGCCCTGGGAATGTTTTTAACCTCAATACGCGCTTCAAATGATTTACCGGAGAAAAATTCCGTTTTCCTGAACGGCAGCACTATCGCAACCCGCGGCTCATCCGAGGCGGTCCTTATCCCGGGTACCGCCGTCCTGCCCCCCCTGGGGACCTTTGTCAGCGAAGTCTTGGCGATCATTCTGATCTTCTCGACATCGATCGCCTCGGCGTGGCCCACGATAAAATAATAGGTGGCAGGGGGCCCCATCTGGTTCGTCTTGTCGACGGAGCTGATCGAGAAGAAGTATCCTCCCTCAGCCATGTCTTCCAGCTTCAATTCGAAATTCGAAGTGAAGGTTTCGGGAGGGGCGACACCGCCTTTCGCCACGCTGTAATAAAATCCCTTGAGCCTGTCGATGTCATCCACCGCCCACCTTAATACCGGCGAGGTTGACTGGGTCTCAACGCCTTCCTTGTGCGTCGGTGAAAACACCATCGGCATGGGAGGCGGTATGGACGATATGCTGAGCCTGTAATGGACCGTCCTGCTGACGTTACCGGCTCCGTCGATGGTCCTGATATGAAAATAGTTGACCCCATCCGGAAGCTCGGTGATGACTTTACGGGTAGCGTTTGACTTTGTGTTCACGATATCAGGGGGATTGAATTCGGGAAGGCTGTTGACGACCGTCACATAGCCCGCCACCCCGGATTCATCGTCCGCCTGTTTCCATTCAATGACCGCAGATGAGTTACGGGACCAGACGCCCTCAGGGTGGGTCGGCGAATAAACCGCCGGGGGCGCGACATACTCGTCAGAGTATTTCCCCATAATCCTGCCCCGCTCTTCCCACAGTACGACGATTTTTTTCGCGGCATACAGCATCGACGGGTTGTACGAGGCGATATTCCTGTCAGATAGCTTGGCCTCGGCATCGAAGGTCCCATCTCCGGGATTATACTTCCTTGAGTAAACCTGCGCGACCTTGTCCCTCTCGTCATACCAGACGACGAAAACCTTGCGATCGTCGCTCGATATCGAGGGGTTGAAACAGTTGGCGGGCGTGCCGGAAACGGCAAGAGGATTCGATTCCCAGGAGTTACCCTGGTCCTTTCCCCGAAGAAGCTTGATGGACCATGCTTTTTCGTCGTTGTTCTGGTAGGCAACATATATGGAATCCTGATAAAGCGCTATGGACGGGGCGGCGTTGTTGCCCTGACTCCGCGTTATCTGCCTGGCTATGGTCCACGATGATCCGTAATTGGTCGATTTCATGAAATACAGGTCGTCCCTGAAATTGCTCCCCCTGCCCTGCCACACGATAAATATTTTTTCCTCTGAAAAATATATGGCCGGGAAAAAAGCCCCCTTCATCGACTGCTTCAGGCTGATCAGGGGGGCGCTGGAGCCGAAACCTGCTCCCCTGTCTCTGCGGGCGTGATACAGGTTGAAATTCCCTTCCTTCAGGCCATGATAGAAGAGGTGCAGCCCGTCCCGGTCATCGTAAAAAACCATCGGAAGTATCTCCATTTCAAGGCCGAGCGGTACAAGTGCGGGCGGGCTCCAGGTCGTTCCCATATCGGAAGAAAGGGTGATGAAAATTCTCGAGGCCGCGTCTTTTGACACGAAATCGTGCCAGGCAACGGCGATGGCGCCGCTTTTCGACAGGGCCGCAAACGGTTTCTTGTCGTTTTGATAATCGGTTGCCGCCACCTGAACCGGGGGCAGAAACGACGACCCTCCGTTGAATGACAGTGATGCATAGATGCCGGCGCCCCGGTCGCCCTGGGCCTCATAGACGGAGACCACGAAATTGCCCCTGCTCGCGACATTGAAGTTGCGCGCGGTCATCTGGTAAGACGAGACGAGGAACGCCTTCTCCCATCCCACGGGTTTTGTCTGTATTTCATCGGAGCTGAAAAAAATGACGGCCGCGAGGCCGAAAAACAAAAAGATAATCATCGACCACAGGGCCTGCCTGATAAAAGAAAGCCTGAAATAGAGCATTATGATGTATGTCGTCAGTTTTTTCATGGCCTGTACAATATTTCCCCTATTTAATATCGTCATTCCCAGGGGGGATAACGAATATTAATATAGGATCCGGGCTCTTCCATATATCACCGATTTGATAATATAATCAATCCAAAAATGAAAAACAAGTCCCTCAAATTATTATTGCTTATTTGCCTGAAGTGGACTATATATGACAGAATTTTTCTTACTGGAGAAGAAAATGGAAATACGCGATATCATCCAGACGGAAAAAGACAGGCTCTTTATCGTCGACCCGGAATGCTATGTCCTGTTCACCGGAGATTCAACCGACGATCTTAAACCCTTCATAAGAATAGGCAACTGGATCAACATGCCGGTGGAGCTTATTCCCCTGATAGAAAACATCATCATCACCGATTCCCTTCTCGGCAACCCTTCGCTTGAACAGTTCAACATCGATATCCAGCTTCTACGGGAAAACAGGTATATCGGCAGCAGAAATATCGTCAGCCGCTATCTCGAATTCCAGAAAATATTCGGCCTCGACCTGACCAACGCCACCGTGGTCGACATCGAAAAAGACATCCCTGAAATCACCCGCGAGCCGATATCCGGTAAAAACCAGTTCACCGGGGTCTTCTACCGCGACGGGAACCTGAAAATACTTCATGGCGACGACATCATCCTCGACCTGAAAGCCGCCGAGACTGAAACCGTGAACTACAGGACGATTTTCGACAGGATCCGCGACCAGTCGTCCGGCAGCGAAAGTTACATGAAGTCCGGGATCGTCATCGTTGACCACAATCCCCTGTTCTACAACCGGAACCGGTTCACGGCCTATCTCTTTCCAACGTACGTGTTCACCGATTTTTCGAGGCTCGGGATTGACCCGGCGAGGATACGCAACCTCGTGTACCCGTCGACGAATTTCATCAACCTGACGAAGCTGCTCAAATGGGTCGGCCAGACCCAGGGCGCGGTCAAGATATACAACGACTCCGGGGAAATGATGGAGCCGGTGAAAAAGCTGTTTTCCGGGGCGACCATCATCAGGGAAAATTTCACGGGAATGGAAATATCCGAGGACGGGCTCACAGTCACAGGATACCCGGGAACATTCAACATCAGGCTGCGCTACAACAGGATGCCGCCGGATGGAAACGAATTCGTCATCGCCTTTATAAAGACAGCCGGAGGCGTAGACGGCATCGTGAAGGAAAAACCCGACGCGATCGTGATCACCTATTCGGCCTTCGAGGACACGAACCTTCTGCTGCGTTCTTCCGATGTCCCCCTCGTCGTAGTACCGGACGGCAACCCGGGAATAATCCGCCTCGCACATTCGGACCTTCCGGTACTGAAAGAGGGCGTCCGGTACGAATTCCATTCCACTGCCGACCCGTCGCATCTCTGGCTCCTGTCGGGGCTTGACCGCCAGTCACTCGAACAGGCTCTCGCCTCCCCTTCCCGCAGCGCGGCCGGGATCGTCGGCTCGCAGAGCGCCTCCGAGGGCGACGCGGATTACAGGATCAGGCTCAGGAACATCCTGTCGATCATCGCGCTCGAGCTGAACTCAACCGAGGACCGGGCCTATGCGAAGTCCCTTAAATCGATTGCATCCGACATCAGAAAAGCGGCGGAAAAACCTCCCGTCACCGCGGAGGAGCTCTTTCTGCAGGCGCATATCGTCTTTCACAACGGCTACGTGTACGAATTCCACGAGGCCGGGACAAGGGAGGGCGCGACGTGCTTTTTCGAGGACCCTACGAGGCAGGGGACCGATTCTCCCGTTTATTACGACGAGAAACAGATAAAGTTCTTCGAGCGGATTCGTGAAGACAGGGCGAGGCTACAGTCCCTCCTCGACCTCTATTTCCGTGAAAACGGCCCGGCATTGCTCAAAGACCGCGACCTCGCAGCGCTCAAGACGCTCATCGAAAAACGAAAAGAGGATTACCACAGCAGCCGGGTCTCGACAGAAACCCGGGTCACGCCCCGTGATGACGACATGGACCGCAACCTGCTTGCGGACCGGGAAAAAGTACCGTCTCAAAAACACGAGGGAGCGCCTCTGCCCGATCCGAGGGCGGCGTTCAAGGCCCGCCCCCAGATCCCCCGGAGAAAGGCGCTCATGCTTTCCCTGCTCCTTGCTGCCGCGGTCATCATCGCCCTCGGGGCCATCTTCGCCGGCCGGTATTTCATCACCAGCGGCACCTCCTCGGCGACAGGCCTGCCGGGCGCAGGCGAAAGCATCCCCGCCGAAGAGCCCGAAGAGTCGGTCCATATCGACGACAGGGACATATTTCACTATGCGAACAGGGTCGCGCTGAAAAACGGCTACCATGCGCTGGTCTTTTCCAGGTTCAAGGAAAAAAACCCGGACTGGATTTATCCTTCGAATGTCTTCACCATGCTCGACGGTGAACGGGTCACGGTAAAATACGGAGACACGCTCTGGGAGCTGTCACGGAAGAAGCTCGTAAAGATGGAAAAAGAATTCGGAGCGCTCATGGAAAAGGCCGCCTCCGCAAGCGGCCGGGAAGAGAGGCAAAAACTCCTGAAGCAGGCAAAAGATTTCGCTTTCAGAAAATCGCATTTTTCGGCGATACAGGAGATGAATGACAAGGACAGAACGAAATAGGCTGAACGGGCGATGAAAAGGGAACCGGGAAAAAAATACTACGTCGAGCCCGTCGAGATCGAGATTTATCTGAAAAAGGCCGGCAAGGTAAGGACCATCATAAAGGACCTCTTCATCGAGCTCATCGACGTGGAGCCCATCAATCAGAAGAGCGCCGAAATCTTCGAGTTCTTCAGTTCCCGCTCGGAGCCGATCGACCTCATGGAAGTCCAGAACCAGTTCCCCGAGACCATCAAGATCATCTACGATTCATACTACCAGAACATGGACCTCTTCGAAAAGCTGAGCATGCATTTCAAGTCGGGCCTTACCGGAAGCACCGTCTCATGGCGGCAGGCCCTTTACTTCACCGAACTGCTGATCAAATACGAGCCGACCCTCGCCTCGACCCAGGCCATCGGCGACTTTCAGACCTACAATCTCAACTACCTGATCAAAAAGCTGAATGAAATCGGCGAGGAATACCTTCTCGAGGATTCTATCGTCAAGTACCTGATCAAGAGAAGAAACTACGCATACGAAGGAAAGCCCCGCGACAAGGAGTTCGACAAACTCGTTGAGCTCTGGGAATACAATATCAACGAAAAATAACCCAACCCCGGCGAACCGCCGCAGGGCGCGGCGGTTCATCGCGGCCGGTCATTCAAGCGCCCTGACGAGCGAATTCCGCACCGCAGCCACATCTCCCCCGTCGACACCCATGATCAGATCGTTGCCGACAAGAGTGGCCGAAGTCTTTATACTCTTTTCGAAAACATGCCGCCACAGTTCTGCGCCAGAGTCCATGTCGAGCGAATAAAGGTTCTTGCCGCTGGTGACGAATATGGTCCTGCCTGAAATCTCGGGCTGCGTCGTTATCCGGTCGCCCAGGTTGTTTTTCCACGCAAGTTTTCCGGATGCGGTCGAAAGCGCGTAAAAATAGCCGTCGTTGGAGCCGAAATAGACGCTGCCTCCGCTCACGACCGGCGTGGACAGTATCGCGTCCCCGGCCGAGAATTTCCACAGCTGCCTCCCTTCGGCGGCGTCGATCGCGTAAATGCTGCCGGTATAGCAGGCCACATACAGGCCGTTCCCCGAAATGACCGGCGCTGCGGAAACGATCCTTCCGTCGACCCTGAAAGCCCACTTGATATTGCCCTTTTCGGCGGACAGCGCGTAAACATTCTGGTCCTCGGCCCCGACGTATACGACGCCCTTGCCGACCGCAGGTGAAGAATATACCCCGTTTTCTATGTCAGCCTGCCAGATTTCGGTCCCGTCCGTTTTAAGGGCATATACCTTCCCGAAGCTTGTCGCCACATATATCGTGTTCTTCTCAATGACCGGCTGGGAACCGAAAAGAAGCGATCCCTCGATCTTCTTTTTCCAGTTGATGCTCCCTCCCGCCACCGAGAGAGAGTACAGGTCGCCGCTGTTGGTGACGATGTATACGCTGCCGCCATGAGCGACCGGGGTGGATTCGATGCGCCGTTTCAAATCCATTTCCCAGATTTTGATCCCCGTGGAATTCATCGCGATGACCGATCCCTCCTGCATGGCGCAGACGATCAGACCGCTCTCAAACACCGGTTTGACGGATACGTTTGACCTGACGCTCTTCATCCATTTAACGCGATCGAGTGCGACGATGCGCTCCATTTCGGCGGTGACCGTCGCTGTTTCTT
>JAKLIV010000041.1 GCA_022709405.1 Spirochaetota bacterium | reverse complement strand
TCTTTGAAAATGGTTAAGTCTGTAAAGCTGATTTAAAGATTTAATTTTAACAATTACGCTGAGAGAGAACTTATGAGCGTTGGCTAAAGGTCTGTTTGAAAGAATAGACGAGATAATATGGTCAAGCGAATAAGGGCATACGGCGGATGCCTTGGCACTGGTAGGCGATGAAGGTCGTGGCAAGCTGCGATAAGCCTCGGGGAGGAGCAAGCATCCTTTGATCCGGGGATAACCGAATCGGATAACCGACCATGGGTGAACCCATGGTATCTGTCACCGAATACATAGGTAGCAGAGGCAAACCGGGGGAACTGAAACATCTAAGTACCCTGTGGAAGAGAAAGCGAAAGCGATTCCCTTAGTAGTGGCGAGCGAACGGGGAACAGCCTAAACCGGTCTTTACGTTACAGCCCAGGAGCGCTGTGGGATCGGGGTAATAGGATATGAATTGAGGGTTTCCTGGAATCCTCGGGAAGTTACAAAGTATTGCTCTAGTCAAAGCCGCTGGAAAGAGCGCCAAAGAGGGTGATAGCCCCGTAGACGAAAGATCAATACCTTCCTGGTTCATACTCCTGAGTACCGCGGGACACGAGAAATCTTGTGGGAATTCACGAGGACCACCTCGTAAGGCTAAATACTCACCAGTGACCGATAGTGAACAAGTACCGTGAGGGAAAGGCGAAAAGAACCCCGAGAGGGAAGTGAAATAGAACCTGAAACCGTATGCTTACAAGGTGTGGGAGGGCTATGCTTGCATGCCTGACCGCGTGCCTTTTGTAGAATGAGCCGGCGAGTTACTTTATACAGCAAGGTTAAGTGATAGTAATTGCGGAGCCGAAGCGAAAGCGAGTCTGAATAGGGCGTCAAGTTGTATGGAGTAGACCCGAAACCGAGTGATCTAGCCATGGCCAGGTTGAAGCAGGGGTAAGACCCTGTGGAGGACCGAACCGGTGAATGTTGAAAAATTCTCGGATGAGCTGTGGCTAGGGGTGAAAGGCTAAACAAACTCGGAAATAGCTGGTTCTCCCCGAAATAGCTTTAGGGCTAGCCTCATGTGTTTAGTTGCGGAGGTAGAGCACTGATTGGGCTAGGGGGTCCACAAACTTACCAAACCCATTTAAACTCCGAATGCCGTAACTTTAGAACATGGGAGTCAGACTACGGGGGATAAGCTTCGTGGTCGAGAGGGAAACAGCCCAGATCAACAGCTAAGGTCCCTAAGTGTATGCTAAGTGATAAAGGAGGTGGAGTTGCTTAAACAGCCAGGAGGTTGGCTTAGAAGCAGCAATCCCTTTAAAGAGTGCGTAACAGCTCACTGGTCGAGTGACTCTGCGCCGAAAATGATTGGGGCTAAGCATACCACCGAAGCTTTGGACTCTTTGGAGTGGTAGGGGAGCGTTCTATACCGGGTTGAAGGTCGATCGTGAGAACGACTGGACTGTATAGAAGTGAGAATGCTGGCATGAGTAGCGTGAAAACATGTGAAAAACATGTTCGCCGAAAGCCTAAGGTTTTCTGGGCAATGTTAATCATCTCAGAGTTAGTCGGTCCCTAAGATGAGGCCGAAAGGCGTAGTCGATGGGAAGCAGGTTCATATTCCTGCACCACCTGGTGGAGGCTATCGTGATGGGGTAACGTGGAAAGATAAGGGCGCAGGGTGTTGGTTGTCCCTGTCCTTATGCGAAGGCTTGGGGTCCAGGCAAATCCGGATCCCTTTAAGCTGAGGCTGTAGGGGAGTGATCCTTCGGGTGAGCGAAGGTCCTGATTCTATGCCACCAAGAAAAACCTCTAAACGCGAAACCGGGTGACCGTACCGCAAACCGACACAGGTAGGCGGGGAGAGAATCCCAAGGCGCTCGTGAGAATCCTCGTTAAGGAACTCGGCAAAATGGTCCCGTAACTTCGGAATAAGGGACGCCCCGGTAGTGTGAAGGAGTACATCCGGAGCACGAGGGGGCCGCAGCGAAACGGACCAAGCGACTGTTTACCAAAAACACAGGGCTCTGCAAAATCGTAAGATGAAGTATAGGGCCTGACACCTGCCCGGTGCCGGAAGGTTAAGAGGAGGGGTTAGCCGCAAGGCGAAGCTCTGAATTGAAGCCCCGGTAAACGGCGGCCGTAACTATGACGGTCCTAAGGTAGCGAAATTCCTTGTCGGGTAAGTTCCGACCTGCACGAATGGTGTAACGACTTGGTCACTGTCTCAACGAGGAGCTCGGCGAAATTGTAATGCTCGTGAAGATGCGGGCTACCTGCAGATGGACGGAAAGACCCCGTGAACCTTTACTGCATCCTGACACTGTAATTTGGTTCAATATGTGTAGGATAGGTGGGAGACTATGAAGCTGGGACGCCAGTCTCGGTGGAGTCAACCTTGAAATACCACCCTTATTGTATTGAATTACTAACCAGCGCCCGTTATCCGGGGTTGGGACACTGTCTGGTGGGCAGTTTGACTGGGGCGGTCGCCTCCAAAAGAGTAACGGAGGCGCCCAAAGGTTCCCTCAGCACGGACGGAAATCGTGCGCAGAGCGTAAACGTATAAGGGAGCTTAACTGCGAGACCTACAAGTCGAGCAGGTACGAAAGTAGGGGTTAGTGATCCGGTGGTCCCGAGTGGAAGGGCCATCGCTCAACGGATAAAAGGTACTCCGGGGATAACAGGCTGATAGCGCCCAAGAGTTCATATCGACGGCGCTGTTTGGCACCTCGATGTCGGCTCTTCGCATCCTGGGGCTGGAGAAGGTCCCAAGGGTTCGGCTGTTCGCCGATTAAAGCGGAACGCGAGCTGGGTTCAGAACGTCGTGAGACAGTTCGGTCCCTATCCTCTGCAGGCGTTGGAGATTTGAGGAGATCTGTTCCTAGTACGAGAGGACCGGAATGGACGAACCTCTGGTGCACCAGTTGTCGCGCCAGCGGCACCGCTGGGTAGCTATGTTCGGAATGGATAACCGCTGAAAGCATCTAAGCGGGAAGCCAACTCCAAGATGATATCTCCCTTGACCTTTAAGGTCACTGAAGACTCCTTGAAGACCACAAGGTTGATAGGCCGGAGGTGTAATCACAGTGATGTGTTCAGCCCACCGGTACTAATCAGTCGTGAGGCTTGACCATATTATCGAAGGCCCCAGCATTACATGTTGGGGCCTTTTTATTTATTCTGATAAGTGTTAATTTGACGGTTACCGATCAACTCCATCGGCGGGTTGGGATTATTAACCCAATCAGCTTGACGGCTTGAACAGCTCAAGGAAGTCTGCGGGCGTGATTATGCAGATTTCGTTATAGTTTCTCACTGAAAGAAGTTCCTTGTCGCCGGTGATAATGAATTCGGCCTTCAGCGCCGCGGCGCACTCGATGAACTTGTCATCATCAGGATCGTTTTTTACAACTCTGAGAGAGGGCGTTTTCCTTGTAAACAGGATGTTGAATCCCCGTGCAAACAACTCCATGAGCTCCGAGAGTATATCTTTATCGAGCTCAAGTCTCCTGAGAACTTCCATGTATTCTTCGAGTATGTCTTTCGAGAGGCATAAGGTCATGCGCTGATTTTGCCAGAGTCTGATGATCTCTCTCGGCTTTCCTCCGAAGAATGATGAGACGAAAACATTGGTATCGACGACGACATTCATCGCGATGATCGGGCTTTGCGTATCGCGCGGTTGATGTCGCCGGGAGTGACTTTCTTCCTGTCCAGTTTTTTGCCGATTCTGTCCCAGAGTTCGTCGACATACGAGCTTATGTCATTGTCATTGACATAGTCCTCGATGAGTTCCCGTATCTTCTGGGTCATGTTTTTCCCTTCGTTACGGGCTATTCGCTCAAATTTATCCTTAACATCCCGGTCTATTCGGATGAGCATCTGGTTTGCCATGTGGATATCCTGATATAACTGATAGATATTGATAAGATATATCAGATATATCCATGAGTCAAGGGATTAATTATGGCAGGTAGTATTACCGGTATCATGGGAAGGAGCTTACGGTTATTCCTGAATAAGGACATTACCGGTAGGGTTCGGGCTGTCCGGGCTTTTTATTCCTTCCCTGCCTCTCAATAACCGTCAAAATAACCCCGTTCCGTATTCTCAGGGAAGCCTGATCATATCCCGGGTAATCATGTCGGGCAGAAGGGCGCACGAGCTTATCTTACTCATCCAGGGTAAAAGTCCGCTCTCTGTCTGGGCTTTCACGTGGGCTGCCCAGATCGCCCGTTGGCCTTTGTCGTTTTTTTCAGGAATCTCAGCCCTTCGCTTATCCCCTGCTCGAATCCTTCGAGGATTTTTTTCTCGTCCTTGGTCAGCCTGTCGACCCTGAACTCTTTCGGTGGATAAATGACGTCGATTCCGGTATGTACGTTTTCGAGGTTGTCCCTTGTCGTGTTGTACTTCCTGTATCGGTTGTTTAGAAGGTCTACCAGGTGCCGGTATTCCTGTTTTTTATAGTAGGATTCAAGAATCGTTCTGACCCAGAACGATTCCTCTTTTTTTCTGTATCCTTTCGGGCGGGTCACAATAACCACGATTTCGTTTTCCTTGTATCCCATTTCCAGGGCCTTTTTATATGGGATCGGGTCAAGCAGCGCGCCGTCGAGAAAATGGTAGTCCTTGTAAGACACGAATGATTTATAGAGCACCGGTATTGCTGATGTCGCCTTCAACGCAGTGGATATGCTGTCTTTTCTGGAATTGAGGTAGACGGTCTCAGGATGAGCGTGTTTCGGGCAGTTCGTTGCTGTTATGATCACTGGGGCGGATTTCTTCAATTTTTTTTCATCGAGGGGCTCCTCTCCGCGTATGATGGTCTCGATCATCCAGTCGAGGTCCAGGACATGCTTTCCCTGCCGGATTATGTTCGCGAAATGGATGAAGTCACCTGAAAGCAATTTTGTGAAAAAAGCGTCGCGGGCCAGATGTATCTGTCCGGTAGCGTAAGCCGCCCCGGTAAGAGCGCCGGCCGATGAACCGATGATCAGTTTCCATGGGAAATATGAGCGGTCAGTGAAAGCCTGAAGCACTCCGGTGAGAAAAATCCCCCTCATTCCCCCGCCTTCGAGAACCAATACTTTTTTCCTTGGATATTTTCTGCCGAATTTCTGCCTGACTCCGTGGATGATTTTTTCTAAGAACATACTGGTATCTATTCCTTGACCGGAAATTTTATCGTGAACACCGTCCCGTCCCTGCTCGTTTTTACGTCGAGAATGGCGTGGTGCTCCCTTATTATTCTGCTGCATATCGAAAGACCGATACCGGTGCCCTGTCCCCTGGACTTGGTGGTGAAAAAAGGCGACCATATTTTCTGTATGATATCGTCAGGAATGCCGGTGCCGTTATCCTTGATCGTGAGCGTTACTGAATGCTCGTCGATAAATGTCGTGACGTGGATCTGGCCCTCGAGCCCGGGCGCGCTCTGCTTTTTCTCGACGATCGCGTCCCTGGCGTTGAGAATGAAATTGACGATCATCTGCTCGAGCGATACGTTATTGCCCAGTATTTGCGGGATGTTTTCGTCGAGGATGAAAATCAGGTCGATGTCGTTTTTTTTCAGCTGATTCTTGATAAGACCGATCGCGTCGAGAACAACCTTGTTGATATCCATGCTTTTCATGGTGAACATGCTCTTCTTCGAAAAGTTCCGGATATGGTCGATAATCGAAGAAGATTTGTCCACCAGGGACGATATTTTCTGAAGTTCCGAAACCGCCTGCAGGTTGTCGAACTCATCGTAGTTGATGTCGTCGATCATGTTCTGGGCTATGCCCTTGATGCCGGTCAGCGGCTGGGAGAGCTCGTGCGCGATGCCTGTCGTGATCTCTGCGAGGCTCGCATGCCGGGAGAGCTGAAGCAGCTCGAGGTCTTTCTGTGTAATTATTTTCCTTATCTGCTCGTTGCTTATCTTGAGGCGGGAGACAGTATGGGTCAGCTTTTTGTTGGCCTCGTGAGTCTTTTCAAGGCGTTTGGACATTTCGATGACACGGTTCAGATAGTCGGTGATTATGATGATGAAAAAGACGATGCTCAGGCCCCCTGATGAAAAGAGAAGCGACTCGATATCGCGCTTGAACGCCGCCATCAGGGCGAGCGCCGCAATGTTGCAGCTGATGGCGATATTGTATGAAAGACCCGGAATTCCACGCCTTCTTCCGCGGAAAAGAAAAAGCATGAAACACCAGCTCAGAATGTGAAGTATGAATATGTTGAGAACACTGTGCGAAGGGAATGCGAGATAACCGAAAAAGCTGATCCCTGCAAGGACATAGAGAACAATAATCGATTTTCCGGGAGGTTGAAGAAACTGATAGAACTGGACATACGCCGCCGAAAGCGGGAAGAGTATCAATCCCGCGTCGGTTAGACGGTAGAGGGACGCGCTCATGGGCCAGTGGTTTATATTCAGATAATGCGGGAGCACGATGATTATCACGGTTATGGAATGCACCAGAAGCGACCTGGAATATCGGCTCTGGATCGATGCGACGGAGATAATCAGAAATATGATTTCGGCGTAGAATATGATATTAATCAGCGGATCCAGCAATATATTCATTGATTTTTTTCAGGTCCCTTTTTGATAGTATTTATCGTACCGGCACTGGGATTGTTGTGGAACACGATAATACCGGCACCGGGATGCAATGTCAATTATTTCATTAATCCCGGCCGGAATGATTGCCGTATACGCCGCCATCGGCATACAGGCCCTCCGGCAGTGAGGTGCGCCGGTCTGCATAAAGAGTCTACAGGGAGGACGCTATGGGCTTTAATTGCGGGATTATCGGTCTGCCGAACGTGGGTAAATCCACCATATTCAACGCGTTGTCGGGCGCCGGGGCGCAGATGGCGAATTATCCCTTCTGCACTATCGAGCCCAACAAGGGCATCGTGCCGGTCCCCGATCCCCGGCTCGCCGAAATCGCCCGCCTGCTGCACCGGGAGAACCCGATACCAACCAAGATCGAATTCATCGACGTCGCCGGCCTTGTCAGGGGCGCCTCAAAGGGCGAGGGTCTGGGAAACAAGTTCCTGGGCCACATCAGAAACGTCGACGCGCTGGTGCACGTGGTGCGGTGCTTCTTCGATGACGACGTGGTCCATGTTTCCGGCGACGTGAACCCGGTCAGCGACGCCGAAACCATCAATACCGAGCTCATACTGGCGGACATCGATGTCATGGAGCGGGCCAGGGAAAAGCTGATAAAGCTCGCAAGAAGCGGCGACAAGGAAGGCAAAGCGAGGATGGACGCGATCGAGAAGATAATGGCCCACCTGAACCAGGGAGGCATGCTCAGAACGCTCGCTGCAGACCGCGAGGAGGAGGCCGTCATAGCCGAACACGGCCTCATTACCGTGAAGCCGATCCTGTACCTCGCCAATGTCGATGAAAACCAGAAATCCGAGAAAGAGCTGGCTGCGCTGCGCGAATTCGCCGCAAGGGAGAAATCCGAGGTCGTTTCCATAACGGGCAAGCTCGAGGAAGAAATATCCGAGCTGCCGGCAGAGGAGAAAAAAGAATACCTGGCAGCCATGGGGCTCGAAGAATCGGGGCTCGACCGGCTCATCGGCAGCGCATACCGGCTGCTTGACCTCATCACCTATTACACGGCGGCGACCGAGCTGCAGGCCTGGACCCTGAAGCGCGGCACCCACGCACATGCCGCGGCAGGCAAGATACACACCGATTTCGAGCGCGGCTTCATCAGGGCCGAGGTTTACAGCTATGACAATCTCGTAACGCACGGGTCAGAGCACGGCCTCAAGGAGCACGGGCTTGTCAGGTCCGAGGGGAGGGATTACGTCATCAGGGACGGCGATGTGGTGAAATATCTCTTCAACGTCTGATCACTGCTGGATATGGATGGCAGGCCCTGTATGAAGAGCGATGCCGTTCTCGATGGACACGCAGGCGATGACCCGCACCGCAAAGGGCGGGGAGATCGATTTTATTTTTATCCTGAAGGATGATTCCCTTTTATCTTCGGCCGCGACCGGAAGGGCAATCCAGGCCACCGCGTTCCATGAATCCTCGTATCCTTCGAAGAGCTTCTCATTTGAGAATCTGATCCTGTTCGCGGCCCCTTCGATAGAGAATCCGGGAGCCAGATTCCTGTTCTGCGAGGGTTTCAGCACTTCGACCCTGACGCATGGATTTTTTTCGAGGGAGATCGAGATCTTTTCTGCACCCGCTCCGGTTCCCGCGCAGATCGTGCCGTTTTTTTCATCGAGGCTGTAGACGAAAAGGGGCGTACCGGAAGGCGGGATCTGCGTTGTCCGGGCATCGAGTGAGCCCGAATAATCGTAAACCGACATTCCGTTGAACTCGTACGGCGAGAGTATCGTCTTGACGGGAGCATCGCCGAGATATGTCACTCCCCTTGTCTTTTTAATCTGGAATGAATCGGCCGTGTCGCCGTCGCCGTTGAGGTCGAGGCTCATGCCGGCATAGAGAAAATCGTCCTCACGCACCAAACCTTCGACGACCTGGCCGCAGATCAGGAATTTTTCGAGCGGCATGGGCATGGAAATACCGCCGACCATCGACTCGTCAAGGCCGGAGTATCGGACGCTGAATGACGCCGCATATTCTGCCTGCCCGGTTTTTTCGACCGCGAGGTTTTTTACCGACAGCGAAATGTCCTGTCCGGTGAGAATGATGAAGGGAACGGCGAGAAGCAGGATTGCCGGGATTACGACAAGTTTTTTCATGCAGGACCTCTCAGAGTCGCTTCAGTATCAGGCTTTCGAGATCGGCGCGGTCTGATTCGGGGTTCTCCGCCGGGCGCCCGAGCGCGACGACAGCCATGAGCTCGTGGTCCGAATCCACCCCGAGGGCCGCATTGACCTCGCCCTTTCTCTTGAGTATTTCGCCCAGCCACACGGCCCCGAGGCCCAGCGAATGCGCGGCGAGCAGCATGTTCTGGACCGCGGCCCCGATCCCCATCATGTCCTTGTCGCGGTCGTAACCGGACGGCTCGTGGAAAAAAACGGCCACGCACGCGTCGCATTCGCGCACGATGCGCCGGTACGTGGTGAGTCCTGAAATCCGCTCGCGCATGGCCCGGTCCCTGATTATTACGAAGCGCCAGGGCTGGTTGTTGAGCCCTGACGGCGCCCACCGGGCTGCCTCGAGGAGAGTCATGATGCTGCCGTCATCAACCGGTTCGCCGGTATATGACCTGATCGAACGCCGGCCGGTTATTGCCGACATGATTTCGTTTTTCGGGGTTTCAGATGGATTCATGCTGACGTTATGGACCAGTATCGGGGCGAGCGCAAGTAAAAAACGGGTCGATGCGTGCGGTCACTGTGGTGTCGATGCGGATGCGGCAAGGAGCGCGTCAAGCTTGTTTCTCTTGTCGTTGAGCTTATCCATGTGGGTGCCGATGATCTTCCCGAAATCCAGCTTGCCCTTGATTATCGAATAGCGCTCTGATTCCATGTAGCTCAGCCTGGTCGTGATCTTGACGGTGCTCGCCTTGTGCGCGTACTCGCGCGCCTTTTCCCAGTAGGGGATCGCCTGCGAGTAATAGTCCCTGGCGATCTCCAGGCTCTTCTTGATGTCGTCGGCGAAATCGGCGTTGTAGAAATATATCTTCTGCTTGTCGTAGCGCGAGGCGATCGTCATGTGGTTGCGCATGATGAGCAGGTTGATGTGCATGAACATGAGGTTGCGGTACTTGTAGTATTCCTGCTCGGTGTCGACCTGGACGAGCGCCTCGGACGGGTGGCGAAATTTGCACTCGAGCGCGATCTTCAGGCGGTCGATGTTCTTGCGCAGCGAGTTCTCGTTGTAGTACTGCTTCATCCCGTACAGTAAATAGAAGTCCTCGAGATGGTGCGGCACGGTCTGGTAATGAAGGCGCGACAGGGGTATGTAGTCCGAAAAGGGAACGTATTTCTTCTTTTCGGTGCTGAAATACTGGTACTGGTAGTCCTCGGCGCGCAAAGAAGCGACGCACAGAAGGACCATGGCTGTGATCAGACGTTTTTTCATGTCGCAGACTGTTCATTCAATTATCGGCATTCCCGGGCGTGAATTATAGAAAGAAACAGGGGGGATTCCGGGATGGGGGATGGGGATTCAGGCTGACCTGCAGGGGCCGGGCATGCCCGGCCCCTGCAGGTCAGCCCGGTAGCAATAAAAAACGCCCGGATTCGGGCGCTGGATCGTGCGGATGATTTCGGGAAATCAGACCGGGTTATTTGGTGGTATCTTTGTCTTCTGTGCTGAAATCATATGAAAGATATATTCCCAGGTGGTCATCAACATTTTTATTGCCTGTTTTGCTGGCGACCTCCTTCTTATCCTGATATATTTTAATCTCAAGGTAGGTCGTATATGGATCGGTGTTGCCAGTTACGGGATCGATTCCATCAGCGCGAATTTGTACTGTAGTGGGGTTATTAAGGTCTTTTTCAAATTTATAATAAACATCACCGGATTCAAGTGCTTTATTATTAAATTCGATAGTTTCATCACCATCCACTATGTAATAGCCAGAAAATCCTTCGCCAAGAGATAATACCTTGAAATTGTATAAACTTGATGACTCGTCCGAATCGTCGCATCCGAAAATCGGCAGGAGGAGTAACACGAGCGTCAGTACCAATGCTTTGATCGTTTTCATGGCTATTAATACATCCTCAACAGTCTTATACATATAATTAAGCGATACGGAATGTCAGTGTCAACTCTTTATTTGACCCGGTCAGCTTCCCACAGAAACTTTCCCTGTGCGGTACGGTACTGGCCCTTGATGATTTTGCCGCCGATCAGGTATTTCCCCTGATATTTCTGGGTAAAATATACAGGCGCGCCGGTTTTGCGCATTTCCTGGGGCGTGGTCACCGATCGTGTGAACGAAACGGTGTCTTTTCCGATACGGATGTCTTTGAGCTTTTCGTACGCGCCAAGGCCCCAGTCCGGGAAGCGGATCGTGCCGTAAACGCCCTTTTCTCCGGCTGAAAGGTACAGGTACCCGATATGGCCCGAGGCGTTGATCTTGAACCTGCCGTAATGGCTGACCGGAAGGTCTGCTTCATCGGATTCACTTTCGCCGTAAAGCTCTTCGGGCAGTATTTCAAGCAGCTTGATGTCGGCGAGGGAAACCAGGGCGATGCCGGAGTCTTTCATCTGGTGGGCCAGCGCGATATCCCTGCTCTGGAACAAAGCTTCGTCTTTCTTGCATGCCATATGATTCCTGAACATGAAAAGGACCCTGGCCCGGTAGTAGTGCGAATCCGCATCGAGCACGAGCACGCTGTATGACGGGGATATGAGCAGGGCCAGCACGATTAAAAGCGGGATTGCCGCCAGGGCGAGTAGGGGGGCTAATTTTTTCAGTTTTATCGTATCCATATCATTCCTCTTCGGAGAAAAATAGTTCGACGTATTCCCGGAAGGCCGTGGCGTACGACAGCTTGATTCCGGTCTCGACCGCCCAGGACGAATCCGAAAACATCGCGAGCACGCTTTTGAAAATTTTCTGGGCCTGGATGACCAGGGCCAGGGCGTGATCGATTTTCGGGTACCCCCTGTTGTGGCGGTCGTAAAAGATTTCTTTCTGCGCATGGTGCAGCAGGTCGTCGGCCTTTTTGTACTGGCGGTACGCCTGCACGTCATAGAGATCGTTGTATGAATCGATCACGTTGAGGCATTCGGACGCCTTGTAAAAGTTGAAGATCATGGCGTTGAACACGTCGAGGTGACGGCGCACGTCGAGGTCCTTGGTCTCTTCGTGCAGCTTTTTGACCGCGTGGAATGAGCGGCGCAGGTTCATCACGATCGAGTTGAAGGTGCCCCGGTTGAAGACCTCGTCGCGCCTGATCAGGTTGTACAGGTTGTACTGGAAAAAGCGGTACAGGCTGTCGTTGACCGATTCGCGTATCTTTCCGAACGTCCTGATGACCGATTCGCGGGTGACCTCATCGAGCTGTTCATCCACGCTTCGTTTTTTGTTTGAGGGCCTGGGGCCTGATTCCTGCTGACGGCTTTTTTCGCGCTCTGCGGGTTTTTCCCGGGCAGGCTGCTGACGCCGCTCCTGCTCCGGCGCGCGCGTTTTGGGCATTCCCTGGCTGAACCGGTGTCCCATGATGGTGGAATAGGCCTGGTTGAGAGAGCTCATCTTCTCGTGCGCCCACTCGAGCCGGTCGCGGTTTCTGTCGGGATGGAATTTCATCGCGAGCTGCTTGTATATCGTCGCAATCTCCTCGTCGGACGCGTGGGGAGAGACTTCGAGTATCTGATAGCATTGCGAGATCTGCATGATAAAAAATAGATGCAGGGAAATATGGCAAATGGCAAGTAAATTTTATTGTTATTACTGCGTTAAAACTTCATGGATACCGGGCCTGGCATAGTTGTTTTTTTAAATGGGGTCTAAGGGGCGAAGCCCGTGCTGACAGGATGTCAGCCTGTCAGCTTAAAGCAGGATGTTTTAAAAATGCTGACCTTGAAAGGCCCCCCCTGCTGGGCCTCACAGAGCGCGAGACGGGAGTCTCGCAAGATGTATAATACATATTTTTGTTGACATATAAACTTATGTTTAGTATTATGCTTTCGTGGCCGATACTCAAAACAAATAATTAAGGATGGTCAGTATGGCGGAAAACGAACGAAAACTCACCGAAAAACAGGACCTGATTTTTCGCTTCATCAAGGAATCAATCAAGGAATCCGGTTTTCCTCCAACCGTTCGTGAAATAGGCGACCAATTCAACATCACCGTAAAAGGCGCCTATGACCACATCAAGGCCATCGAAAAAAAAGGGTTCATCAAGACCGAGCAGAACAAGTCCAGGGCGATCGTCATTACCGATGATGATGTCAGCGCACCATCGATCACGGTGCCGCTCGTGGGCCGGATCGCCGCAGGCAGCCCCATCCTCGCGAAAGAAAACATCGAAGACTATCTGTCTTTCCCGCAGGCCGCATTCGGCAAGGGGGATTTTTTCGCGCTCCAGGTAAAAGGCGACTCCATGATCAACACCGGAATATTCGACGGGGACCTGGCGATCATCAAGAAGCAGAACACGGCCAACAACGGCGATATCATTGCCGCGCTCATCGACGAGGAGGCCACGCTCAAGCGCTATAGGAACGATAAGGGCAAAATCCAGCTTATCGCCGAAAACCCGGCCTACAAACCCATCATTCCGGACAACCTGGTTATTCTCGGAAAGCTTTCAGGGGTATTCAGGACATATTGATCATATTGGATTTGTTGCGAATCCGCGAATAATGATGGAATCTTTAGATGGTCATTCCCGCGAAAGCGGGAATCCATACGAAAAAGTGGATTTTAGTCGAACCCTGAACCCGCGAAAGCGGGTAGGTGCCTCACCCTCGAAGAGCGAATGACTTCAGTTTCGATGACAGCTGAAATTCAATCCCGCCGGATCAATATAACCATTTCATGAGCTGTTAAAAAAATCAGCGCAATCCCGTCTAAAAATTCATTGCAGGACAGCACAGAAAAAGCCATAATCGTAATGGCGGTGTTGCGGGGCGGATAATACTATCCCCGCGAAGCTTACACTATACCGACCGCCTTTAACCATGAGGACAGCATGAAACATCTTCCCGAAAAATCATTAATTGCCGTCATGTGCCTCCTTATATCGATTACCGCGGGCTTTACAAACCAGTTTCATGACCAGGCAGATGGGTACTGGAACAGGGCCATGGCGAGCAAGAAGGAAAAGAAATACAAGGATGCGATCGACCACCTGACAGCGGCAGTCATCGCTGAAAGAAAAAGCGGGAATGTCAGGAACGGCGAATATCTCTCGCAGCTCAAGGAGCTCGGCGGCCTGTACGTCATGACCGGCGACATTGAGCGGGCCGAGAAGTGCTATCGCATGATCATCGAGTTTTCGTCCCGCATAGGGGACCAGGCTTCGGAGTCGGAAGCCTTGTTCGGTTTAGGGAGAATGTATCATGAGCACAAGGAATATGACCGCGCTATCGAATCATTCAGGGGGTCGCTTGAAATCGAGACAAGGATCAATCGGGCTGACAGGACGGTTGCAGCATTGAACGGCATCGCCGGGGTCTACCGCGACAGGGGTGAATTCGCGCAGAGCGCCGAGCATTATCAGCAGGCCATTGAGAACCTGGGAAGCGCCGATATCGAGGAGAACAGGGCGGCTCTGCTGAACAATCTGGGCACGGCCAGGTTCTTCTCGGGAGATTTCAGGCAGGCGCTTGCGTGCTTCACAAAGGCCCGGGAGATCGACGAAAAAGGGCCGGTAAAAAAGCATCTGTCTTCCGATTATGCGAACATGGCCTCTGCATATCATGTGATGGGCAGACTCAACGAGGCAATAGACCTGTACACGCGGGCCCTGGAGATTGACAGAAAGGACAACGGCGAAAAGGTCCCGTCGCGACTGTTCAGGCTCGCAGAGGCGCACCACCAGAAAGGCGAGTATGAAAAGGCGCTGGCGTTCAGCGAGGATTCTCTCAACGCGATGAAGGACACGGGAGATCTTAAAAACATGTCGCATGTTTTCAGCCAGATCGGCAGGACCTATGATTCGATGGGACAGTATGAACGGGCTCTCGAAAATTACCTCAAAGCTGCGGAGGCCGAGGGCGGCGGCGATACCGAGGCTGCGATGTCGCGCCTGGCCGACATAGGCATGTTCTACGAGGCAAGGGGAATGTACGACGAAGCCTATAATTATTTTCAAATCGCCCTTAAATCCGGTAAAGAGTCGGCCGGAAGGCTTTCCAGGGCCGAAAATTTTCGGAACGCGGGAAGGGTGCTTCTTTACATGAAGCGATACGGAGAAGCGCAGAAATATCTGCAGCAGGCGGCCGGCATAGACGAATCGATCGGGAACAGGGAAGGGCTCGCCCGGGATTACGATTTTCTGGGCCGCGGGAGATACATGTCCGGGCAATATGCGGAGGCTGCCGATATTTTCAGGAAAGCGATTGATATCATGGAGCAGGCCGGATCGCGGGGAAAAGAGCCGGGCGAACAGGAGCGCGAGGCATACAGCTGGCTGGTCGCTGCGCTGGTGAAGTCCGGGACCATCGAGAAAGCATTCGAGGCTATGCTGGACAAATCACGAAGGGAATGCTCTGCGTATATTGGAACCGGTCCGGTCTCCGGGAAGAAAGGCGGAGACGGGGAACAAAAGGCCGTGATTCCGGAAGGCGCGGCCTTTATCGCTTTCGTAAATGTCGCGTGGGATGAGCCTTTGGTCCTGATAAAGGACGCGTCCGGGGCTTCAGCTCTCAACTTCGATAAAAAAGAAATGGTGAAATATTTTTACGGGACCTATGGGGCCGAGATCAATGCCTACAGCAGAACGATGATGCAGATATTGAACGTCATGAAAGGCGCGTCACTTCATAACTATCATTACGATTTTCAGAGGATAATATTTTATTACGTATCTCTTTTGATGAAAAAAGAGATTACGCAGGACGAACAGAAAATGATCCTTGAGCTGGGAAAGGACCTGCACCGGTTTCTATTCAGGGGGATCGATGTCCGCATTTCAGCGATAAAAAAAATATACGTCCTGTCCGAGGATGCTCTCAGGTCTTTCCCCTTCGAGACGCTTGTCAGGCCAGACGGAACTTACCTGGTGGAAAAGCATTCGTTCGAGCACCTGTATCTCGTGTTTCCCGGGGATGCGCCGGAAAAGGGCTCACACGAAAAAAACATCGCAGTATGGGCCGAGAAACAGGAACCGGTTTCACGGCCGGAACCGGTGATCGATTCGCGGCGCAACTGGGAGTTCATGAAAACCGAGGCGCTCGGAAAACTGCGCAGAGGCGAGAGCCTGAAAAACGACGCTGAATATTTCGGGATGTTCGGGAATACCGGAATCCCCCATGCCCGGGAGGAGATCGGAATGGTCGAAAACTGGCTGAGTATCGGGAACCGGATATCATTGACTGCAGGGGAAGAAAAGCTGCGGATTCATTTCGGCGTCAAGGGAAGGGACGCCGCCCGGGCTGTGCATCTCGGATGCGCATGGGTTTCGAATCCGCTGGTGCATTCCCTTTCTTCCCTGCTTTTCGCCGCGTCGGATAAAAATAACGACGGACTCGTGAACATGAAGGAGCTGTCAGGCCTCGATTTCAACACCGGGTTCGCGACCGTATCGTCGGCGGGAAGAGCGATGATGAATCCGGGCGAGCCGGCCGGGCTCGTCTGCGCTTCGCTCATGGAAGCGGGCTGCCGCGGCGTGGCCATCCCGCTGTGGCCGGTGGAAGACAAGGCCCGCGTGTTGTTTTTGAAGAGACTTTACTCGGGGATCGAACGGGATGAATATGACCCGGCGGAAACGCTGGCGCAGGTCAAACGGTCGTTTATCTCAAGAAGCCCGGAGCAGGGCGATATGGATGGACTGTACGCTGACTTAAAAGAGTACGATGATGGAATGAAGAAAATTTCAAATCCGTATTTCTGGGCGTCATATGTCTGTTATGGCAGATAGAAAGGGCGTGATCATAGATTCATCGTCCGCGATTCTTCTCTTCAAGGCCGGAATTTTCGACTGCGCCGCTGCTGCGTACGATCTCATCGTGACGCCGAGCGTGGCAGGCGAGCTTACCAGATCAGGCCACGACGGATCGTCGCATTTTACAAACGCGCTTGCAGCGGGCAGTCTGAAAACTGCTGAAAACGAAACCAGGGAGTACGGCATCCCTGAACTGTCGCGGCTGGGACAGGGCGAGCGGGACTCGATCGCGCTGTATCTTTCGGGATCCGGGATTTTTATCATCATGGATGACGGAAGGGGGGACCGTATCTGCCGGGACATGGGAATCCCGTATATCAACGCCCTTCTCGTCGCACGGATACTCAGGGATTGCCGGGAAATCGATGAAGACCGTTACGCCGAGGCCTTCGGCGCTCTTTTGAGAGTCGGCAGGTATTCGGCTGATATAGTCTCATTCGCGAGGGACTGCGAAAAGAACCGGTTGAAAGATTTTTATCCTGCCGGCGAACCCGGAAAAATTGGCTCGAATTAAACGCTCTGAATTTTTCGGACAACGTTTCTTGAAATATCGGATACTTTCGGGCTCCCGGTAAGAATCATGGCTTTTTCCAGGTCGCGTTTCAGCTGGCGCAGGTAAAAAGCTGTCCCTTCGCAGCCCATACCGACGACCGCGATGGCGACCGGACGCCCTATGAGAACGGCCCGCGCCCCGAGAGCGAGAGCCTTGAGTATGTCCGCGCCCTTCCTGAATCCGCCGTCGACCAGTATTTCCATCCGTCCTCTGACTTCGTCGACGATTTCCTCGATCACGTCCATGGATCCTGCCATTTCGTCGAGAACGCGCCCGCCGTGATTTGAGACTATGATCGATTTGACCCCGACATCAATCGCCATGGCCGCGTCTTCGGGTGTCATGATTCCTTTCAGGATAAAGGGAAGCTTTGTCGCCGAAACGAGCTCCTCGAGCGATTTCATCCCCTTGGGGCCGACCGACTGGTTTTTGAGCTCCATGGTCTTGAAAACTACGGCGTCGATATCCATTCCGACGGCGATCGCTCCGCTGTCCTCAGCTGCTCGTATGCGCATGAGAATGTCGGCGTTATCGCTCCGTGGTTTGAAAATGGGTATGCCCATCCCTTTGAATTCGGATATTGCCTGCAAGGCTATCTTGTACTTGGTCGGGGTCGCGCCGTCTCCGACGAAAGCGATGGTCCCTGCCTTCAGGCAGCCCTCGACCACGGCCCTGTTGTACTCGAGCTCGTCGATCGCGCCGCCCATGTTGGTCACCGATCCGGTGATCGGCGCCGCCATTACCGGGAGCGAGAGTTTGTGTCCGAGAAATGTCGTAGATGTGTCAGGCTCGGTGACGTCGTGGATAAGCCTGGTAGTGATCTTGTACTGCTGCAGCGATTCGATGTTGCGCCTGAATGATTCGCCGGTGCCGACCCCTCCCATGCCCGGCACGCCGGTCGGGCAGTCCCTGCCGTCGCAGTTTTTGCACACATAGCATATCTTCTTGAATTTTTCCCTGGCCGCGGAATTTATCGTGTCCAAGGAAATTTCATTTTCCTCGATGACCTCGATGGTCAGGGCCTTCATGCAGTCGGCGACTTTTGACTCTACTTCCTTGAGCGTTTTCCCGACCGCGATGATATGGCCGGCCTTTTCGACGTTGGACCGCGGCTTGACGATCTTTTCGCCGGGCTTGATGTTCAGAAAGATTTCCTTGATTCCGGGAACCTTGAGCGCCTCCTCCAGGCCGTTTATTTTTTTCACGATGCCGGGCTTGGTTATGATCGCGCGTTCGATCGCGACACGGCTGTGCACGGGCTCGAGGTTGCCGGGCTCCTGGCCGAGGGCGACTTCGATGGCCGCGCGCATGAGGTCCACGCCTGAAGAAAGGGGATACGTGTAGGCGGACATGAATCCCCCCGAAAGCCTGGCAGCGAGCTCGCCGATCATCGGGCCGTCTTTCGTTATCTTGATGTCGCCTTTCGCCGCGCCGATCGTGATGCCCAGCGCCCTGATCCCCTTTCTCATGACCTCACATGCCTGGTCCTGGATTTTTTTCGGCAGTGAAGAGGGCATGGTGTGTCCGGTCTCGACAAAGTAGGGCGGATACTCGATGATGCGGTCGGCGACTCCGGTGAAGGTTATCTCGTTGTTGTAGATGATGGCATCTATGGAAAGCTCGGGGCCCTCCATGTATTCCTCGATGATAAGCTCGCCGCTGGGAGACGCGCTCTTCGAGAACTGGAACGCGTCCGAGACCTGGTTGAGATTGTCGATGCGGCTCACGCCCCGGGCGCCCATGTTGTCGGACGGTTTCATCACCAGGGGGAACCCGAGTATCTTGCAGGCCTTTTTGGCGTCGGAGAGGGACCACACAGGGAGGAAATTCGGCGAGGGAACGTCGTTTTCCTTGAAGCGCATTCTCATCTTGATCTTGTTGGTCGCGGCCTCGGCGTCCTCGAACTTGATGCCGGGCAGGTTCAGGGCGTTCGCGACTGCGGCGACGGTCATCGAAGCGTCGGTGCCCACGGTGAGCACCGCCTTGATCGGGGTCAGTTCATTCTGGGATTTCGCCACGCGCACCGATCCCTCAATGTCCCTGGTGCTCATGACTATGGGGATGTCCGCGGCCTTCATCCCTATTGCGTCGGGATTGTAGTCGGTCACAATCACTCTGCAGCCCATTTTTTTCGCCGCAGTGATGACCGGGACTTGCAGGAGGCCGCCTCCGATAATCATGATCGTCTTCTTCATAATGCGCTCCATGATTATATAAGTATTATGTCACATAATATAATCCGGTGCAGTAAATTAGTCAATTAATAAATTTGTGTCGACTTTGAGTGACTGTTTTTGAACAGCCTCATTTAACGAAAATAGCTTGAAAATAATTTTTTCATTGTAAAATATGACCTACCTTCTCAGTTGCACCCGGAGGACACATGGACAGGAACCTGACTCTCGAAGCGGTCCGCCTCACCGAGGCCTCTGCGCTGTACGCCAGCAGATTCATGGGCAAGGGCGACGAGGATAATTCATACATTTCCGCCGCCGAAGCAATGGCGAAGGTGCTGTCCTCGATCGATATCGACGGCCGGATCGTGATCGGGGATGACTGCAACCAGAGCCCTCTCGCGGACGGTTCTTCCGCAGGCAACGGCATCGGCCCCGATCTTGACCTCGCGGTCAAGCCGCTCGACGGGAAAAAAACATGCGCCATAGGCGGATACAACGCGATCTCCGTCATGGCGCTCGGGCACAGGAATTCTTTTTTCAACACTCCCACCCTTTACATGGAGAAAATCGCGGTCGGCAAGGATGCGAAGGGTCTGGTCGACATCACACAGCCGGTCGACGTGAACATAAAAAGGGTCGCCAGGGCCAAGGGGAAATACATCGAGGACATCACCGTATGCGTCCTTGACAGGGAGCGGAACAGCGGCCACGTGCAGCAGATCAGGAAAACCGGCGCGAAAATCAAGTTCATCAGGGACGGCGACATTTCGGGCGCTATTTCCACAGCGATAGAAGACAGCTCGATAGACATTCTCATGGGAATCGGCGGAGCCAAGGAAGGCGTGCTGGGAGCCGCTGCCCTGAAATGTCTCGACGGCGACATGCAGGCCAGATACTGCTTCCAGAACAACGAAGAACGAGCAATGATACGCGATCTCGGGGTCGATCCAGACATGATATACACCGTCTCGGACATGGTCAGGGGCGACGACATCATGGTCTCGGCTACGGGCGTGACCGACGGCCTCATCCTTCCCGGGGTGAGATATTTTTCCGGGGGCGCGCGCACCAATTCCATGGTCATCCGCCACAAAACACACACGTTCAGGATGATCCAGGCGGTGCACCACTTTGACTACAAGCCGATTTTTTAGGCAGGACCGGAAATGGCGAAGGCGGAATGAAAACCGAATTTTCACTTATCAGCTCGATCAACAGAAAGATAAACTCCGGGATGATCCTTTCGGATCTTCTCGCCTCGATAATGGACGTGACCAAGGAGCTCCTGCGCGCAGAAGGGTCATCCCTGCTGTTGTGCGATCCCGAAACCAAGGACCTGGTCTTCAATGTGGTCGTCGGAGAAAAGGGCGATATCATTCAGGGCCAGAGGGTCCCCAGGGGACAGGGAATCGCGGGAACCGTCGCAGAGACCGGAAAGGCCGTGATGGTCAATGACGTTCAGAATGATCCCCGCTTCTTCAAGGGAATAGACATGAAGGCGGATTTCATGACCCGCAACATCCTGTGCCTCCCCATGATCGTGATGGATGAGCTCGTCGGCGTGCTCGAGATCGTCAATTCAAAAGAGCGCGATTCGTTCGACGACATCGATCTGCAAAAAGGCCAGTATATAGCTGACCAGGCCGCGCTCGCCATAACCAACCGGAGGCTTTACGACAATCTGCAGAAACGGATCGACGAGCTGTCCGCCCTCTTCACCATTTCACAGGCGGTGGCCCAGTCGACCGATGACGACAGCATCCTGCCGCACATCATCCAGTCTCTCGCCCAGTCGATGGAGGTCGAGAAGGCTTCGATCATCATTTACGACGAAGAGAGCGCACAGCTCAGGATCGAAGCTTCGTACGGCCTTCCGGAATTTCTGGGGCGGGGATACGCGATCGACCCCGACAATTCGATCATAGGCCACGTATTTCACACAGGCAAGCACCTCATCGCCACCGATATCGAAAAGGAAGAAATGCGGCACGTTCTCGCCCGGGACAAGGACTACAAGACCAGCTCGTTCATTTCGATCCCCATCATATACAAGAACAATATCATCGGCGTGATCAGCCTCACCGACAAGAAAAACAGGGAGAAGTTCGATTCGTTCGACCTGCGGGTGCTGACGACCGCGAGCAGCCAGATCGCCGAAACCTATCAGGGGGTCCGCAACAGAAAATTTTCCGAAATGCAGAAGAGGCTTTCGCGGGAGCTGGAGATCGCGTCCGAGATACAGAAAAAGATATTACCAAAAATTCCGGAGCGGTTCAGGGAGCACAGGCTCGCCGCCTACAACAGGCCGGCAAAAGAAGTCGGCGGGGATTTTTATGATTTGTATAAATGCGATGAGAACAAGTACGCCGTGCTCGTTGCGGACATATCGGGAAAGGGAATCCCCGCGGCGATATTTATGGGATCTGCGCGCAACATCATCCGGGCCGAGATGAACGTCGACGCCATGCCTTCCCGCCTGCTGAAGAACATAAACCGGCTGATATACCGCGAGTCCGAGTTCGGAATGTTCGTCACGCTTTTCTACGCTCTCGTCGATTCCCACAACAACATCATGACATACGGCAGCGCCGGCCATGAGGACCAGCTCCTCATCAGGAGCAGGACAGGGGAGATGGTGAAGCTCAACGCGAAGGGTTCCGCGCTCGGGATCGTCGAGAACCAGGATTTCGAGGAAAAGGTGATCATGTTCGAGCCGGGAGATTTTCTGGTAATGGTCACCGACGGCGTGATCGAGTGCCTTGGCGGCAGGGACCTTGATGTAGAAAAAGGCGGCAGGATTCTCGCGGATCTCGCCGTTAGGTATTCGAACGAGGGCCCTGAGGCCCTGATTTCTCATCTAAAAAACGATCTCGACAATACTTCCGTTGAAAGGGATTTCAGGGATGATTTTACTATTTTTGCGATACAGTTTTAATCCTTCCTCAATGAAAAATATTGTTGAGGTATCTGCCGGAAACAATAGAATGACGGGTGTGCACCGATGATATCCAGTTTGACGATAAAGATCAAGCCAGGCCAAGACGCGTACCGAATGAAGAGAGCGCATGAAAATAGAATCGCTTAAAGAACTCCTCCTCGCCGTTTATGAAGAGATCAAGGCCGTAAACGAAGGCCGCGACATATTCTCGATCCCGCAGTCTGATACCCTGTACGGCGAGCTCACGAAAAAATTCAACCTGATCCCCTTCAATATCCCGGGCCTGCTCAGGATGCTGGTCGCGGCGAACCATATTTTCAGCTTCGACATCGTGAAAGAGGACCGGAAAAACAAGATTCTGAAAGTCGAGGGCTACGTGGTGACCAAGGGCGACATCATCAGCGGACTCAAGAAAGCGTACGAGGACGAGCTGACGTCACTGTACGCGATTGAATTCAATAAAAAGCTCACCGGGGACCGCGTCGTCGAGATGTTCGCGCCGCACATGGAGGAATACAACAACAAGCCGATCGGAAGAATAGGGGCGATCGCCTACAACCTGAACCAGCTTACCCGCGTGCTTGAGTGGGACATCATGAAATACTCCCAGAAACGCCTGGAGGAGCTTCTGGATGCCGAGGTGGCGTCGGGCCCCGAGTTTTCATCCTTCATCAGCGAGCACAGGGAAAGGCCTGCCCCGCAGCCCGAGAACGGCCATCAGAAAAAAGATGCCGCGATGAAGAAACGGGCGATAGACTTGAGCGAGTACGAGTCGATGATGAACTATTCCAGCAAGAATTCGGTTGAAAAAACCATCGCGGTTTACGGGATCGATTTTTATACGAGGGTCTGCTTCAGGGACTACCGGTTTTCGCTCATCCAGAGCCACATCGAGTCGGGCCTGATCCGCAGAAAGGACGACCTCGCCGCGATAAAGAAGCTCCTGCTCAAGGAGCGCGCCAACGCCGACAAGGACATGAAAATCCAGGAATACGCCGCGGACATAAACAGGCTCGAAAAAATCATCAACGACAAACTGAAGTAGCTGGCATGGGTCGGAGCGCAAAAAGGGTCGCCGTGATCGGCGGGGGGGCGTCCGGGCTCGTCGCCGCATGCTTCGCCGCGGATGCCGGCGCGCAGGTCGCGCTTTTCGAAAAGCAGAAAAAGCTGGGAAGAAAGATCCTCGTCACCGGAAACGGCAGGTGCAACATCAGCAACAGGGCCGTAGACTCTTCGAGATACCACGGCCTCAACCCGGCCTTCGTCAACAACGTGTTCGCACGGTTCGGGCCCGCGGAGACCGAGGACTTTTTCAGGTCCATCGGAATTCCTTTCGTGGAGGGGAAGGACGGGAAGCTTTTTCCGGCCTCGCTCCAGGCGTCGACCGTGGTGCGCTGTCTTGAATACGAGGCCGTGAGGCGCGGGGCCGATATCAGGCTTCACAGGAGGATCGACGCGATCGGACGCAAGGGCGACGGCTTCGCTCTTCGCACCGCCGGCGCGGAGGAGCATTCGTTCGACGCGGTTATTCTCGCGGCCGGAAGCTGCGCATATCCGCCAGTTGGCGCCTCGAGGATCGGATACGAACTCGCTGCCTCGCTTGGCCACAGGATAGTCGACTGCTTTCCCTCAATAATCCCCCTTAACGTCGTGGAGAAGGGAACAAGACTGCTCCAGGGAATCAAGTGGGACTGCTCGCTCGAAGTCCTCATGGGCGGTAAAAAGCGTGCGGGTTCGACCGGTGAGGTGCTTTTCACCGGGTACGGCATATCAGGCCCTGCCGCGCTCGACATATCCCGTGCTGTCAACGAGCTGGTGACCAGGGGGGAGATCCCCGAAATACTGGTCGACTTTTTCCCGGAGATGTCGGAGGACGATCTTGATGAGCTGATTGCGGAGGTGGCCGCTGACGGTTCGAAACCGCTTGATTTCTGCCTGGCCGGGATAATGAACGACAGGATGCCCGCGGTCGTGTGCGGATTCGCCGGCGTCGACCACGGGAAAAAGGCCGGAGACGCGTCCCCGGCCGAAAAGTCGGCGGTCGCTGCGTGCCTGAAGGGGATGAAGCTGACGCCGGCTTCGCCGAGGGATTTCACCGAGGCGGTGGTTGCAGCCGGAGGCGTGGACGTGCGCGACATCGATCCGCGCACCATGGAATCCCGGCTCGTCCCCGGCCTGTACATCACGGGAGAGCTGCTCGACATTGACGGAGACAGCGGCGGGTTCAACCTCCAGTTCGCCTGGAGCACCGGGGCCCTCGCCGGCATGTCCCAGCAGAGGTAACATGGCGCTGCCTAATTTTGTTGAAATAAAAATTGATTGCTATTCGGCCGGCTCGATCAGGCCGGGAAAGCTTGCGGTCAACACCGAGTATCCGGTCGCGATGTTCGTCAACGGAAGACATCTCTCCACGATCGCATGCTCGGGCGACGAGATCGAGAAGCTCGCGGTCGGGTACCTCTTTGCCGAAAGAATCATCGAGCGTCCCGGGCAGATAGCATCGTTCGCGTTCAACGAGGATAGCCTGACCGCCGAGATTTCGTTGACGGGCGAGGCCTTTGACTGCGACCGGCACAGGCCCGAGCAGGTGATGACCGGAGGCGGGCGGGCGAAAAAAACCGCTCCTGACAGGAGTTTCGTGCGTGAAAAAATCCCCGCGGTCCACGCGGACGTCATATGCAGGTGCGCGGGTGAATTTCTGCATTACTCGAAACTCCATGACCTCACCCACGGCGTGCATTCCGCCGCGCTGTATCGCCTGGACGGGACGATGATCGTTTTTTTCGACGAGATCGGCAGGCACAACGCCATCGACAAGATCGTGGGCCACGCGATGATGAACGGAATATCCCTCGATGATACGATACTCTATTCGACCGGAAGGATATCGAGCGAGATAGCGGGCAAGGTCATCCATTCGGGCGTACCGGTGTTCGTTTCAAGGGCATCGCCCACGGAATATGCGGTGGAACTGCTGAGAGAGTACAATGTTCTGGCCGTGTGCAGGGTGAAAGCCGACTCGTTCCTCGTGATCAACGGCAAAGAAGGAATCATTCTCTGAGCGGAAACATTTAAAACATCATCATGAATCCCTCGATCGACGAAATTCTGTCGCAGGCCTTTTTCAGCTCTTCGTCTGAAGAGAATACAGCCCGTATCGTGTAGGATATGAACGTGGATTTGCCGCTCTCTCGGATCCGGATCGTGGCGTCGATCCCGATCTCGGACAGGGACGACTCGATTTCACCGAGGATGTCGTCCCTGTTCCTGAAGACCGACTTGAACACGAGCTCGGCCGGGTAGTCAATATCCCTTTTCTGCAAACGGCGTACCGCCCTTATTTCGGGATTTTCTTGTAGTCCTCGAGGAACTGCGCGAGGCCCTTGTCGGTAAGCGGGTGCTTGACGATTGACTTGAAGACCGAGAAGGGAATGGTCGCGATATCGGCTCCCATCATGGCCGCGTACTTGATATGCAGCGGGTTGCGTATCGAGGCCACGATCACCTCGGTCTCGAAACCGTAGTTGTTGTAAATGGCGAGGATTTCCTCGACGACGTCCATGCCCTCGGAGCTGATGTCGTCGAGCCTGCCGACGAATGGCGATATGAAGGTTGCGCCCGCCTTGGCCGCCATGAGGGCCTGCACCGCGTTGAAGCACAGGGTCACGTTCGTTTTGATCCCCTCGGCGGTGAGGGTTTTGACCGCCTTGAGCCCCTCTTCGATGAGGGGTATCTTGATGTTGATGTTGTCGCCGAGTCTGGCGAGCTCACGGGCCTCCTTGATCATGGCCTCGTACTCGACGCCGATCACCTCGGCCGATACCGGGCCCTTGACCGCGGCGGCGATCTCTTTAAGGACCTCCCTGTAGGGCCTGCCGATTTTGCTCACCAGCGTCGGGTTCGTGGTCACGCCGTCAAGGATGCCGACCTCCTGCGCCTTCTTTATCTCGTTTATGTCCGCTGTGTCGATGAAAAATTTCATTTTATACCTCGCAGAATTATGGTTCAAATTTCCGGGAAAATGCGCTGCCGGGCCCCGGCTCAAGAAAAACGAAGCCCTTTAATCCGAAAAAGCGGCGGTGCAAGAATAAGCGCCATGCTCGGCGCGTGTCAAATACTTTATTATGTCGGCTGTCAGGGGGATGCGGGATGCGGATATCCGCCAAATGGATATAATCCCGGAGCAATATCACTTGACAACATCGCGGAGCTGCTGTGCCATAAGCACTGCGGCCCATGCCGCGAATTCAGGGATGCATGAAACATGACCGGGCCATTGCGCAAAATCGACACCGCTGTTATTGAAGATAACATAGTCCGCATGATCTTCGACGCCAGCTTTCGCCTGCTTCCCGAGGTCGAAGACGCGTTTTCGCGGATTCGGGACTGTGAAAAATCCGAAGCTGCGCGGATGACGATGGACATCATCATCGAAAACTCGCGCATCGCACGGGAGCGACAGCTTCCCCTGTGCCAGGACTGCGGGTCTGTTTCGGTTTTTATCGAGCTGGGACAATCGGTATGCCTTTGCGGCGCGCCCCTTCCGGAAGCGGTCGACCGCGCGGTCGCGACGGCGTATGAAAGGTTTTACCTGAGAAAATCGATCGTCGGCGACCCGCTCGAAAGAATCAATACCGGGACCAACACCCCGGCTTTTCTGCACGTCGACATAGTCCCCGGCGACAGGCTGAAGATGTCGGTGTACCTCAAGGGCGGCGGC